>JAAZNR010000625.1 GCA_012798155.1 Thermogutta sp.
ATTGCCGGCGTGACCGTCGGTGCGTATCTGCGCACTCGGGATGCGCTCCATCCCGCGGTGTTCATTGGGCCGATGCTGTTGTACCAGTTCGTTTATCGCCCCTGGGTGCTTTATGCGAGGGGCGAGCTGCAAGAGTTCTTCCCCAACACGGGACGCCTGGAGTACGCAGCGTTCATTCATTTGATCGGGATTGCCGCCTTTTGCGGGGGCATCTTCCCCAAACGCCGCGAACTGGCGCGGGACGCGGCCTTGCATCGCTATTTCCTCAGCCCGGAGGGCGAGAAGGCCCTGACGCGTATTGCCGTTATCTTCGCCATCATCGCCTCGGCTGCGTATTACTTGCAGGTCTTCGGTCAGGGCGGCTTTTCCGGGGTGTACGGTCGAGCAAAGGGCTACCTCGCGTTTAGTTCCGGTTATCTTGCCGAGGCGACAGGGCTTGCCGTGCCGGCGGCGATCCTACTTGTGTTTGCCTGGCGGAGGGAGCGCTGGTCACTGTGGCGTTGGGTGGTTGTCCTTGCCGCTATCTCTCCGGTCCTTCTTCATGCAATCTTGGGAGCTCGCCGGGGGCCGGCATTTCTCTCGCTCGGCGGGCTTGCCTTTGCGTGGTTCCTATTCCGTGCACGGCGTCCTCGAATCGTTCCAGTACTTCTCACGGTGGGAGTCATCTGCTTCGTGGTGGTGTTTCTGTTTGTCAATCGTCCGCGGATTTATATTGGTTCGAACAAGGCGCTGAGTGTCACAGATGCGTTTGCATTTCTCACGCCGTCCGAGACCGAAGCCGGTGATGACTACCTGGTGGCGACCGGCGCAATCACCGTGTCGCACGAGACGGGTCGGCACGGATGGGGCAGGAATTACCTCATTACATTCTTGATTCGTCCGATTCCGAAGCAGCTTTGGCCGACAAAATACCAGGATGCCCACCGCTTTTTCTTCGGAAACTCTCCGCCATCGGGAGCGGAGAACTATCGAGAGATTCTCGGATGGGAGCCGCCGGCAGGATCCGCCAGCGGCGCGTTCGCGGACCTCTATCGCGAGTTCGCATTGCTATTCGTGTTGGCCGCGTATCTATACGGGGCGTTTTTCAACTTGCTGTGGCGACGTGCACGCATACAACACGGTGTATGGCTGGTGCTGTTCACGCTTGCGGCGGCGCTTTCGATTTACGTGCCGACGCAGTCCGTTTCCGCGGTGTTTCACCGTTTCTTATTCGCTGGAATACCCACCGTGATCTTATGGAAAGCCGTGATTCCGGAAAGGAGGGTGCCGGGATCGTCGGTGCGTGCCAAACGGGGTTCGTTGACGTACGCATCGGAGCTGCCGCGGTGAACCGATGCGAACCAACGAACGATTGTCCGCCTGGTTGGAAGTGCGGGGAGTGCGGCGGGCTCGCCGCGCGGCGAGGACCGCGGTCAGGGTAGGGCATGCCGGTTAACCATCGTCCGGATCGCTCATGATTCCTGGAGAGTTCGAAAGTCGGACCGATCGAGCTGCCGCACTATCCGGACGGACACAACGCCGTCCATCCGTGGTTGTCGCCCAGATTGGCGCGCGCCGGAATTACGTCGTGCCCGCTGCGTTTGACCGTGCCGGGCTCCTTCACACGTTTTTTACCGACTTTTATTCCGCCCGGAGTTCGCTCATTTCGGTGGCCCAACGCCTGCCCGTGCTTCGGACGATTCGAAGCGTCGTGCGGGCATCGGAGCGGGAGGCGAAGGGGCTGGATTCCACCCGTGTTGTACATTTCCCCATGTTTGCCGCGGCGTATGCCGTGCGGAAGCATCGGGCGCGGCAGAAGGGGGCCATTGCGGACGCCTACGTGTGGGGGGGACGGGAATTTGCGCACCGGGTCGCAAAGCGATGGCCGCAGGGTGCCGATGTGGCGTACGCGTTTTCATCAGCGGCCCTGGAATTGTTCGAGTACTTGGCGGAGTCTCCCACGGTTTGCGTCATTGATCAGGGAACGGCCCCGATTGAATATGAAATGGCTCTGGTTCGCGAACAGGAGGAGGCCTATCCGGAGTGGTGCAGTAGCCGTCCGTCGAACGGTACTTGGTTGAAGTATGCCGAGCGCCAATACCATGAGTGGGAATTGGCTGATGTCGTTGTGTGTCCTTCCTCGTTCTGCAAGCGAGGATTG
>JAAZNR010000069.1 GCA_012798155.1 Thermogutta sp.
CGCCTTCGGCGCTCCCCCCGGGGACCCACGCGCCGAAACAGACTAGAGGTCAACCGTCATCGTTCCAAAACCAAGGGGCTATGCCCATTGTAGCTTGGACGGATTGCGTTTGCCAAGCAAAAACTTTCGATCCGGAGATCTAGGCAAAATAGAAAGCTGCGCGTAGCTGCCGGCTCGACCCCCGGCACGCACAACACCGCCGCTGCGGCGATTCGCGGCCGGGTTCCGTGCCGCTCTTTTGACGCCAATTCCCGGCGCGGAGTTCCGAGTTGGCGTGGAATCGCGCTGAAACACGAGCCAGCGGAGTAAGCCGGCGTGGAATCACGCTGAAACACGAGCCGCCGGCGTAAGCCGGTGGTGGAATCACGCTGAAACACGAGCCGCCGGCGTAAGCCGGTGGTGGAAGCGGCGCGAAGACGGGCGTCTGGGGGCTTCGCTGCGCTACGACCCCAGCCACCCCGTCGGCCCTACATCGCTGCGACCCCAGCCACCCGGCAGGATTACTGAAAACGAGCCGCCGGCGTAAGCCGGTGGTGGAAGCGGTGCGAAGACGTGCCTCTGGGGGCTTCGCTGCGCTACGACCCCAGCCACCCTGTGGGCCATAGCCGGCCACCCTGTCCCAGCCACCCCGTCGGCCCTACATCGCGGCGACCCGAGCCACCCGGCACAATGGAGGGCCGCGCGTCATGCAGGGCCGCGCTCCCTCGTGGCCGAAATCGACGCCGACAGCTCCACCAAAGCGGGGGGGCAGCCTCGCGGAGACGCCCAAAATGCCCGCTGGAGAATGAGGCACGACCGAAAAGCCCGCTGGAGGTCGGGGCATGACCCGTCCCGCGACCGGACACGCCCTGGACAAGGTCGGCACGGCAGCGGAAGCGGCATCCCGAATGTTGCGTCGGCCGCCGTTCCCACCGCCGTGCCGGTCGTGCTACGGCTTCTGATTGCCGGTTCGAGTCTATTTGACGCTCGCCGAATCCGGTTTCCATGCTGTCCGAGGCCGACCAAGGAGCCGGGCGACATTCTCGGCCAGGCTCCGCCGTGCGTCCTCCGCCGTTCGGCTTAGAACCTGCGGAAGCGACTTGACGGCACGCACCAGGGCCGGCAGCACGACCTCCATCCGAACCGAATCCGCCCCATGCCGCTCGGAAAGCGCCGCATTGAGTTCCTCCCAAGCCCTATACCCCTCCTCGTACACAAAGTAGCGATACTCCTCGGATTGGTGGTAGTCGCCCTCGTAGATGTGCGATACCTCTTCCGAGCTTGCGACGGGCGGATAGCCGGGCGCTTCCAGGTCCCACACCTCTTCGCCGTCGGCCTCAAAATTTGCCTCGGCGTCCCGGCTGCCGGCTTCGGCCGAATCGAGCCGCGGGAGGGCCGGCAATTCGACCGTGGTTTCCTCGGCAACCTCATTCCACTGGAAATCTTCCCCCGGTTCACCGTGCATCGGCGTGTCCCAAACCGGAACGCTTGCCTCGAGATATTCGTCCTCCACAGGGATGGACACGTCGCCGCTCAGCTCGCCCTCGTAACCCTCATACAGCGGTTCCAGCTTCTCGTCGCGGACCAATTCCGGGTCCCGGCCGAACACGGAGTCGGCGTAGTCATCGCTATCCGCCGCGATTTCCGCGGTATCCGCCGCGATTTCCGCGATTGCTTCGGGCGGCCGGTCTTCCACGGCCACCTGATTTCCATCACCTTGCAGCGGGGTCGCATCGTTTCGGGCCAAAACCCAGGCCTCGGCGACTCGAGATTCCCAATCCTCTTCGCAATGGACCTGACCGTACCCCTCGAGGCCGGGGAACCGGATCAGGCCGGGTTCCGCGGAGGCCGAGAGCCGCTCGCCGGGACCGTATTCATCGTAGAAACCGTAGATGCCGGCATCGGTTTGCTCGTCTCCGGCTGACTCGAACGCAAGTTCCGGCATCGCTTGCGGGAGCGGTGTCGGCTCCTCATCCGCGGCGACCGGCTGAGAAGACTCGCCCGTTGTGAAACCCAGTTCGTCTCGCTCCTGGAAGAGATAACGGTAACGGAATTCGGAAATCCGGGAAAAGAACTCTTCCACCGGACAACCCGCGGCGCCGGCCGTGCCCTCGATCCCGTCCTCGAAAACCTCGCCCGATTCGGCGAATTCGGCTTGCGCCGTCTTCTGCTCCAAGACGGCCTTCCCGTCCAAGCCTTCGGTCTCGGCGAGATCGTCCCGCGTTTCGTCCTCCATTTCCAGCCAGGGGTTTACTTCATCACTTGCGTCGTAGGTCGTGGGTTGGGTCCAAGTCGCCTGTTTTCCAATTGCCGGGTGATCCGTCCGCAACGAGGTCAAGCCAATGACGAGTAGAGTTCCGCTACAGAATCCGAACACGGTTCCGGGAAACCAGCGCTTCGCCATCTTAGGGTCCTCCCTAAATAGCTGTGAGAGATTCAACTTGCCGGAAAGTCCGCGGCGGGAGAGATGGGTGCGGCACAGAGGTGAGAACGTGCAGGAGAAATCCGCCGTAAGAACTATCGGAGAGGTGTTATGGAGATATTGGCTAATTCAGGCAAGGGTCGCAATATACGGTGTCGGAAAACTATGAAAAGTATGCGGGCAATTTGTCTTTGGGAGCGGCCCTGCCGGATTTGCCGCCAAGAATGGCCCGACTCCCGGTCTCCCCAGTGGAAGTTGCAGTCGGCATCCGCGGGCGAGGCGAGGCGTTAGAGGATGCCGCACTCTCGAAAGGCCGTTCGGGCGGCTTGGACGAAGGCGGCGATTTGCCGGGGCGACTTTTTGCCGGGCGAAGATTCCACGCCGCCCGCCGTGTCCACGCCCCACGGTCGCACCGCATGGATGGCCTGGGCGACGTTTTCCGGCCGCAGTCCGCCGGCCAAGGCGACGGGGCGGTCCGGCTCGCGCCGCACGAAGTCCGCCGCCGCCGACCAGTCGAAGGTCTTTCCCGTCCCGCCCGGGGCGTCGGGACTCCACGCATCCAAGAGGATCATGGCGGGAAGGACGCCCAGCTCTCGGCACTGAGCAAGATAGTCCTCCACGATTCGGCAACCGTCTTGGACGCGAAAGGCCTTGACGACGGGCAAGGGGTGCAAGGCGGCCACGTCCTGCGGCGGCTCGTCGCCGTGGAGTTGCACGGCGTCCAGGCCCACATATTCCGCCCCGGCTCGCACCTCTTCAACGGGGCACGAAACGAAGACCCCCACGCGGAGCAGCCGTCCGGAGACCGCTTGGGAGATCGCGCGAGCCGTCTCGGCAGGGACGAATCTCCGACTCGGCGGGTAGAAATTGAGGCCGATGGCGTCGGCGCCAGCCGCGAGGCAGGCATCGGCCCCCTCCAAATCCGTGATTCCGCAAATCTTGACGCGAAACATTTGTTTAGCTTAGGTTTCCAAAACCCCGGCGGCCACGACGGGGCGCGGCCCTGCATCGCGCCGCATCCTCCTCGCGCCGCCCCTGCTATGTTGTCTTTAAAGCTATACGTATAGGATCCGTACACGTGGATCTTAAGTTAAGCGGGACCGAAATCCGCGAATGCACGCGAATTTTCGCGAATTGAGGTTATTGACGACTTTCGGAATCATGGTACCGGACTTTTGCAAACTGCCCCCATCTCCCTCTGGGAGAGGGGCAGTGGGTGAGGGCTTGGTGAAGTGAGGCAATCACGGCAAGCCGTTTTCGCGGCTAATTGCCCTCACCATAACCCTCTTCCAAGGCGGACGAGAACTTGTCACCACAATTTGCAAAGGTCCAGTTATTAGTTTCATTCGCGTCTATTCGCGGACATCGACGTAGCCTGGAGGGACGCCCTCCGCCGGGTCCGTCGCTGTCCATGGCCTGCGCCCTTGTCCGCGGCGCCCGTCTTTCTCGTCTGGCAAAGCCCTGGTGATTGGTAAAGGCAGAACGACCGTACTGAACCGTCTAAAGCTCATTCCGGGAAAAGTCGATGCCGGGTGAGGGGCGGTATGGCACCGTGAAGGCATTCCCACCGCATTATACGTATTCGAGGCGTGGATGCCGGGGGATCGCCCTCCGTTTCTGCTCCATGAATTTCCAGGGCCAAGGATTTTTGGGCAAGATGGCAAGACCGGGAAAGGCGGCATCCGGACACGCTGCGAAGGCACGACTCGGCGGGGATATTGGCGGGCGGACGGAGCGGAACCGCTATCCCGCCCCAA
>JAAZNR010000626.1 GCA_012798155.1 Thermogutta sp.
AGCCACGTTTCGTCGTCCGACAGATATTCTAGGATGGTGGTCCCGAACCAGCCGGGAAGCCAAGGGCAATCGATGATCAGACCGACCGGCTCCGGCACGATCGATTCGCCGCGAACCAGCCGCAGCATCGCGTCCCACTGATCGTCGCGCATGAAATTCCCTTTCTTCGCCGGACAGCGTGGCACGGCTAGTCGGAAGCCGTCGCCCATCCTTCGACGCCTGGAGCCTTTTTCGCAAGCGTCCCCAACCGGTCTCCATCGCGTCCGCGGTCACCTCCGACCTCACCTTAACCTTTTCTCATCCTAATCCTTCGCCCGAGCGTTGCCAAACCGCGCCCGGCGGCCGTGTCCTGCGCCATGAAAAGGATGGAGCGTCGCCTGGCTGCCGGGAACGACCACTCCGTCCGCAATCCGACGATGCGAGAATGCGTACTGGACTTCGCGCCGTGCCCCGCTTCGTCGGGTAGCGCGAAAACCGCCCGTTCAGTGTAGATTAGGAAATGGGGCGATCCCAGCGTCGCGGGGGGCAATCCCAGCGTCGCGGCCCTGCGTATTGCCCGTATCCGCTAGAGAGCGGCCCGCCTTTGCCGCGCCATCGACGCCGATATGCACCGTCCCGATCAGATGGACCCTGACGATCACGTACCGCCGATCGATCCATCCCCGGATCACGTTTCGTCGCCGCGGATGCCGTGCGGCGACCGAGACGTTCCCGCCGGGTGGAGCCGCCGCCGATACCTTCGCGCTTCCCTTGCAACCGTCGCGAGCGCGGCGCCCAAGCTCGGCTTTAGGCTGGGAATGGCGGTGTTGGGCTGCATCGGCGGCCTGTGGGCCTTCTTAAGCTTGCGATTTGCGGTGCCGAACGCCGCGGCTCGCAATCGGCTGCGTTTTCGCGCCGGACCCATCAGGGAATTCACGGAAGAGGGAGTTTACGCCCGATTTCGAGATAGTCACGGCGTCTGGATCGTTTGTCTTCGAATCTCGGGAACCCGACGGCTGCTGGCCTATCGCGCGGCATGCACGCACCTCGGCTGTTTGACCCTCTGGGCGGAAGCGGAGGGCGAGTTCCAATGCCCCTGCCACGGCAGCGCGTTCGATTTGGCCGGCGTCAACCTCCGCGGCCCGGCGCCGCGCCCGCTCGATCTTTGCGCCATCCGGGCCGCGGGCGACGGCTACGTGGAAATCGACGCCTCGCGCGTCTTCCGTCGCGAGGCCGGCCAAGCTCTCCCCCCCGATAGCTACCTCTTGGTCTGAACGACTCATGCGACTGATTCAGCGGATTCGTCGATCGCAACTTTATCGCAGCGTGATACGGCATCCCGCCCCCCGGGATCGTCGAAACCGTGCGGCCGTCGTTTTGACGAATCTCGTCCTCCACCTGCACGCCGTGGCGATCTCCCGCCATGCCGTCCGAATCGGCTATACCTGGTGCCTCGGCGGCATCGCCTTCTTCCTCATGCTTGTAGAGACGATCACCGGCGTCCTGCTGATGTTCTACTACCGGCCTACCACAGTACACGCCTATCGCGACATGCTGGAGTTGCGGGACGTCGTCTCTTTCGGAATGGTCCGCGAAATCCACCGCTGGGGCGCTCACGCGATGGTGATCATCGTCATGCTGCACATGCTGCGGGTCTTCCTGACCGGGAGCTACCGCCCCCCCCGGGAGTTCAACTGGGTCGTCGGCGTAATGCTGCTTTTGTTGACGCTCTTTCTGGCCTTCACCGGATACCTCTTGCCGTGGGACCAGCTTTCCATGTGGGCGGTGACCGTGGGCACGAACATGGCGGGCGCCGCGCCCTTCATCGGCCACGAAGGCCCCGGCTCCGCATGGATCACCGCCGGCGGTGAACCCCTCATTACATCGCAGTCCGACGTCCGCTACCTCTTGCTGGGAGCGAGCAGCGTTACGGAAGAGACCCTAAACCGCTTTTACGTACTCCATTGCATAGCCTTGCCCCTGGCCGTGTTCGCCCTTTGTGCCTTGCATTTTTGGCGCGTGCGGAAAGACGGCGGCATCAGCGGGCCGCTTTAGTAAACCTCTTTGACGTGAAAATGCCGCGGCATTGCCGCCGCCATCCACGCACCACGGCAACCATGATCGACGAGTCGCCCCTGCTTTGGCCGCAATCCGCTTCAGCCGTCCCGGCATGGCTCTACGCGGTTCTGGCGGTGTTCAATGCGGTCGCAGCCTTGCGAACGGGAAAGACATGGCGACAAGACCCGTCTGCCGGGCGTTTCCCCCTTGCTTTAATCTCTTTCGGCCTGTACGCGGCCGTCGCGGCGGCGGCCCTCGGACTGTTCTTCTTCACCGGGAAGTTGCCCGGCCTGCCCGAATCTTTCAAGAGGTTTGTCGATTCCTCCCTCAATGCGGCGACCGTGTGTGTTTTGTGGTGGGGTTTTCTGTTCGCTTTCCTCCTGCTCAGGCGGCGCCTGGTCTCTCCGAACAGCCGCCCCCACGTCCTGAATCTCCCTGCCTTGGCGTTCCTTGTCGCCTTGAGCGATGGCCAATTCTCCGGTTTGGTTTGGCAGCCTGACAACTTCGCCATCGTTTTGATTGTCGCGGCGACGCTCTTCCACCTTTATTTCGCGTTGTCGTCGGCGGTTCGGAATGATGATCGGATTGCGCGCGGGTTACCGCCGCTCGAAGGCGAGAAGCGGGAACGGGAAAAGGTCCTCGTCTGGCCGGACCTCGTTTACATCGAATTGATCGCCATGATCGTCGTTATGACGGGACTTTTGATTTGGTCCTTGGCGCTGCCCGCCCCCTTGGAGGCCCCCGCCGATCCGCTGCATACCCCCAACCCCGCCAAGGCCCCCTGGTACTTCGTGGGACTGCAAGAACTGCTCGTCTATTTCGACCCTTGGTTGGCGGGCGTCGTCATCCCGGGGATACTCGCGCTGGGGTTGATCGCTTTACCGTATCTGGACCCGTCGCCCGAGGGCAGCGGCTACTACTCCCTTGCGTCTCGCCCGCGTGTCGCCGCCGCATTTCTCTTCGGCTTCTTCGGCCTGTGGCTGCTGCTGATCGTGATTGGCGTTTTCTTCCGCGGGCCCAATTGGGCGTTCTACGGGCCGTTCGAGTCGCGAGACGTGCCCAAGATCGAATCGACACGAGCGCGGCCGCTTTCGACGTGGTTGCACGCCCCCGGCGCGGCGTCCGAGCGACCTTCCGAGGAAGGCCGTCGCTCCGGCACGGTCGCGATCCTGTTACGCGAATGGCCGGGGCCGGCGTTCCTCCTTGCCTACTTCCTCATCTTGCCCCACGCGCTTCAGCGCGGTCCGACGCGAGCTTTCCGCCGCCGCGTCGGCGCCGTCCGTTATCATGCGGCCATGTTCCTTTTTCTTTTCATGTTACTCATCCCGATCAAGATGCTTTTGCGGGAGGCTTGTGCCGTAAACTACATTCTGTATCTGCCGGAATGGGGTTGGAATATCTGATCTCCCTAACCGTCCGACGCGATCGACCATGCAAATCCGGGAGGAAACCCACTACGATTTGAATCTGCTCCACGTCATCTTGGCGGCGACTTCTTGGTTATTGCTGCTGGTGACGATCGTCTGGATCGTGCGCGACGCCCGCCGGCCCTGGAAGCGCTACCAGGCGGAAGCCTCGGGTTTGCTCGACCGATTTACCTCCGATAATCCCGAGGCGTGGGGGCGATCCCTTCCTCGCAACGCGGGGCGGCAAGCAAGAGGCGTCTTCGGCGAGATTCCGCCTCCTTCATGGGACGGCGTCATCGCACTCCGCGGCATCGAGATGCCCGGCTTCGACCGAGACGGTACGGTACCACGCGGCACGCCGGTCGATCGCTGCGTTACCTGTCACGCATTGATCGACTGGTCGGAGGAAGAACACGCTGCTCCTTCCGACGGGGGCCGGGATTTCGCAAGCCTTGCCTCCCGAGTGTTCCCGTGGACGGGTCTCTGGGGAATTCCCACCGGCCCGGTCAACCCGCGGCGCCCCGTAGTCTCGAATCCAGCCACCGTGCGGCTTTGGTTGCCTCTCGTACCCCGATCCCCGGCCGGCAAGACGTCGGCGAATCCGGGAAGCGCCGCCATTGCCGACGCCTTGCCGACGAGCGTGCCGGCCTCGACGTCGCCGCCCGCGGAGGCGGCTTGGGAACGTTGGGGATTGGCCTTGGTCGAACCATCGCCGGCCGGCTTATACGGGGCGATGGTCGTGGGAACGGCCCCGCTTTCCCCTGCCGCCCTCGCTGAACTGCGTCCCGGCGACGTCATTGTTGCGGTCGGAGACGCCGCGATTCGTAGGGCGACGGAAGTGATGCCGGTACTGGAGGACTGGTTTCAGCGCGGCCGCGGAGGCGCGCCATCCCAATGGCTACAGACGCGAGATTTCCCGACTGCCGCAGCGCCGCAGCGCCGCGTCCCGTGCGTTCGGTTGACGGTCGAGCGAGGTCGCCCGAACCCTTTGGCGGGCCACCCGCGTCCCGATCTTTACCTCTCCCCCGATAGCCCGCACCCGATCGAGGAGTTCGGCTGCACAATTTGCCACGAAGGGCAAGGTGCGGCGACCGAGTTCGTCCACACCGCGCACTTCCCTAAATCCGCCGCCCAAGCCCGGCAGTGGCAAGATGAGCACTCTTGGCATCCGGAGGAAAGCTCGCGGTATCCAATGACCGGCAACCCCTTGCTCCAACGGAGCTGCCTGGCCTGCCACCGGCGGGTCTTCGACTTGGCGGAAACGGGAGATCCCGTCCGCCCTGCCGCCGAGAGACTGCTGGAGGGACGCCGGGCCTTCGAACGCTACGGTTGCTTCGGATGCCACGACGTGACCGACGCCGAGTCGCCTCACCCCAGTGATCCGGACATCCTTCGAGAGCCGGCGTATCGCGGAGCCGCGTCCCAGCTATTGACGCTCGATGCCTTGCCGCAGTCGGTGCGACAAGCGGCGATTGCCTACCTCAAAGGCTCCGAAGACGAGCGGCTGCGGCAAGACCTGGCGGCGGCCGTCGCCGCCTGGTTGGCGCCGACCTCGCCCGATCGCGAGTCCGCAGCCGGAACCGATCGCGACGGCGCGCAAGGCATGGTCGCAGCGCAGCGTGAAGATAGATTCGCCCGTCTGGAGGCCGGGCGTCTGCTCCGGGTGCTGACGACGAATCGCCGCGGCGACATGATTCCGCCGCGAGGTCCCAGCCTGCGTTACATCGCTCAACGGCGCGACGCCGCGTACGTGAGCAAATACATCGCGAATCCGACGGCCCAGCGGTCAGACGCGCGGATGCCCCGATTATTCGGTCTGCTGGAACACGTAAACCCTCAAGGGAAAGAGGAGTTACGCGGATACGAAGACGTGGAGATGGCGGGAATAGCGGCATATCTGACGGCCGGCCCGCCCTCCCCGGAAGTCCTGTCGGATGTCAACGCCGTGAACGTAACGCCGCGGGCTCGCGTCTCCCACGACGACGCGGAGAGGGAGTGGGGAAAACGACTTTTCGCAACGCAAGGCTGCCTGGGCTGCCACCGCCACCCGGACTTCCCCGAGGCGCAATCGACGTTCGGCTTCGATCTCGCCGGCTTGTCATCCCGCTGGAACGCCACGGCGGCCGGCATCCGCAGCGACGGCTCGTCTTCATTGCCGCGGGCGGACGCCCTCGATCGGCTGGCGGCATGGTTGGATAATCCCCAAACGTTCAACCCTCGTACCCGGATGCCGCGACCGCAGTTTCGTTCCGAACACCGGTTTGTGGATCAAGGCGGAGAAACGAATCCATCGGGCACCCCGGCCGACGGCCGCGCGGCCGTCGAGCCTTCCGGCGGTCCAAGCCGCGATTGGGATCCCTCCGCATTCGTGGACGCCTTGGCCTCCGATGCCCGCCGGCAAACGATTCTCCGCGCGTTGGCTGCGTATTTATTATCCGCCCCCGATTCCGCGAGCGCGGCCGGTAAGGGCGCGAATCCGTCCGGCCCGAATCCCTCTCCCTCCGACGCCGCAATCGAGGCCGTGTTCCGTGCATATTTGGAGAAGCAAGTACCGGACGAGCTTCTCGCCGAGGCCTTGACGCAAGGTTTGTCCGGCGGCGCGTGGGAGGCGATTTCGCCCGCGGCTTGGGCCGATCTGCGGGAAATAACGGCCCCGCTCGATCGCGCCAAGAGGCTGCGGTATATCGGACGCCGCGCCCTGCGGCGCCACGGTTGCCACGGTTGCCACGACATCCCCGGGTTGGAGGACGCCGGCCCCATCGGCCCTGCCCTGGTGAATTGGGGGTCCAAGCAACCCTCGCAATTGGCCTTCGATCACATCCTGGAGTACCTCTGCGAAACACCGGCCGGCCGCGATGATACTGCCGCCCTCAAGCAGCACGACGGCCTGCCGCTCTTGATGTTGACGACCAAGCAACGGGAAGGATGGCTCTTTCAAAAGCTGGTATCACCGCGGAGCTACGATTATCGCTTGGACGCAAAGGGATTCACGGAACGGCTCCGCATGGGGCAATGGTCATTTTCGGGCGAAGAGCGAATGGCTTTGGTGACGTTCGTCAGCGGCATCCGTCGCCCCGCCGTTCCGCCGAGC
>JAAZNR010000627.1 GCA_012798155.1 Thermogutta sp.
AGAATCTGCTCCCCGATCCCGCCGTAATCTCCGCAACGGAATAGTGCCCGAGCCAGCGACAATTCCACGAGTGAATCGCGGCGAGCCTTGACTTGATTGACACCGCCCGGGCTGCTTTGGTCGAAACGCATCGCGTCCTGCACGGTGCGATGGACGTAGCCGGTCATGCCGGGCGAGGTCAGCAGCTCCGCCAAAGGCTGTGCGGCCTGGGGGTCGCCGATCATTTCCAGCGCCAGGGCGACCGCCCGGTGGTGACTGAATTCCGACTCCGGCGTTAGAAGACGCAACTTTTCCACGATCACGGGGAGGGCGCGACGATCGCGCGTCCTGCCCAGGGCCACGATCAACTGGTCCAGGCGGCTGAGCGCGCTGCCGAATTGCCCCATGCCGACGTAATTCCAACCTCGATCCCAAGAATCGTAGCTCTTGACCGCGGCGATCAGCGTCTCCAGACCGGCGTTATCTCCCAGAACCGCCAGGGCGTGGGCGTAAATCAGCCGATGTTCCGGAAGTTCAGCCCTCTGATAGGCCTCGCGGAGGATGGGCCGGGCAATCTCAGGGTACGCCAAGATCACCGCCGCATCGCGGTAGTCGTTTTTAAGATTCTCGACGGCCTCCCTAATCCTTGCCTCGGATAATGGGGGCATCTCATCCTCCGAGAGCACGGTCTCGGGCAGATTTCCGATCTCCACGAGGAAGCGTTGCAGTTCGCGGACATCCAGCCGACGAACGTCGAGGTCGCGTTGCGCCAGCCAGGCCGCAGCCGTCCCCGCCGCAAAGCCTTGGTTCTGAATATCGGGCTGCATGCGGATCAGCGGGATGGCATCGCGGTGGGCACTGATCCCCAAACCGGTCACAAGGATCCCTTCCAAGCCCTTGGGAATTAGACAGCGATACGGTATTCGCACGTAAAAGCCGCGCTTCTCCGGATGCGCCAATTCCAGATAGGGGTCCACAGTGAAGCCGTGGGTGTCGAAATTACTGTACGCGATGCAAATCGTGTCGGAATAGGTGCGTTCCAGCATCTGATCCAGAATCGTCATGGTGAATTCCCCGACGATTCGCCGCCGCTCTCGGCTATCGACCAAACGCGCCTGATCGAAGGCATCACGATATTTTTTCTTGGCATAGACGAAGACGTGCCAAATGTCCAGGACGTCGGTGTCGTCGGTGATGGTGAAATCGGTGTTCGTGTAACTGGCGCCCAGATTGCGAGGCGGCAGGCCGGTTCCTTGTACGGCCGGTTCGGTGTCGTCGGTGTACATCGTTTCCGCGCCGGCCGCCGCCGCGATGTCGGCGTTGCCCGTGGAATCGATGACAATGTCCGCCAGAACGACCCCGCGGCCGAAGGGCGTGACGACGACAACGCCGCGGACTCGGCCGGAATCCATAACGGTCCCGCTTCCCAGGCAGTTCATCCAGATATCGGCGCCGGCCTTCAATAGCTCGCTGCGCCACCACTCGGATTTCTGTTCGATGACCCAAGCGGCGGCACCTTGATTGACCTCGGCCGTAAAGCCGACGCGATTGCCCCAATAGTAGGAGGAGATGGCGCCGGCCGTGCCGACGCCGCCCAGCGTGGCCAAGTATTCGATCACCAAGGTCTTGGCCCCTTGGCGTGCCGCGCCGATTCCGGCCGCCGCTCCGCCGGTACCGCCGCCGACCACAACGACGTCATACCGTCCGAGGATCGGCACGGCGGACCGTTCTTGCGTCACGGTCGGCCACTTCAGAAACGGACGAACGCCGGAGAGGAGTTCGCCAACGTCATAGGGGGCATCCTCATTGCCCCCGGCCGCGACCACCCGCGGCGATTGGATGGCTTCCCGCTGTGCGGCTTCCCTCGCCGCTTCCTTGCCGAGGCGCTCCCCGACTGCCATCAGATTGCACGGCCGGAGCAGCGCCGCCGCCTGTTCGCGTGAAACGGAGATGCAGCCGCCGAGAACCCACAGCCCGCTTTCCCCTTTCCCCCGAAAACAACCCAGGGGAACGGCATCCGCCCCGTTCCAAGGACCGCTAGCGGTCACTTCTCCCAGCATCGCGTCGGGCGGAACCTCGAACAACACGTCCGATACGAACTGCTGTTCGGGATGATACACGAGAGTGCGTGCCGTTTGATCGGCCTTGGCCCAAGATGCCCAATGGTCGTCTTCCATGAGCAACTCCAAGGTGTATTCGATCACGGGAAAAACACCGCTGGAGGTCTTGGCCCGGTTGGGAAACGGACCGACGAAGGGGGGATCGATGACGCGAGATGAGACCTTCGGGGCTTCGACGACGTCGCCCCCGATCACGACCTTTTGGAACCGATGGACGCCCTTCGGATAGGGCGAGAAGGGGATGCCCGCCAGCCGCGCAACTACCGCCCGATCCGTGGCATCGATGACCGTTTTGGCCGTCACGGCCTGCCGCCCGGCGCGATTGGCGATCACCACGCCCGCGATCCTGCCTTCCGCATCCCGAATGACATCCGTGGGATAGGAGCCGTACAGAAAGGAGACGCCGGCTTCCAGCAAGGCGTCGTCCAGCACCTCCTTCACGTGCATCGGCCGAGGGGCGGGAAAGGCCGTGCGGAGGCGCTCCGCGTCTTCCTGCCGGGGGGGCCCGATGATCTCGATCTCGCCCAGCAGAATCCGCTCGCAATCGTCCGCCTTCTTGATTTGCAACTTGATTCGGCGAGCCTTCCGGCCGTCGAGGGGGGCATCGATGACGTAGGGAAGGTCACTTCCGATCACGGTCGTGGGGGCCGGCTCCACCCATGCCGGCGGAGTCCACTCGCCGTCTTCGTTTTCCAGGCTGTACGTGAAGCCGGAGACCTTGAAGGCGGAAGCGGGATCGCTGTCGACGCGGCCGAACGCGATGACGCGGATGCCGTGAACCTCTTTGACCGCATCCAGTTCCACGAGGATCGTCACGTCTCCGTTGTATTGCACGCTTTGGCTGGGTGCGTCGCTGCACAGACCGTCACAAAGCCGCCGGGGAGGGTCGGTATCGGCATGCTTGGGGTCCGCGGGCCGATCGGCCGTGTATTGAAAGTCGTAACGGTCCGCGTGAATCAGGGAGTCGCGGCGCAGCGGATCGTCGAAGACTCGCTGAGCCAGCGGCGTCGTGGGTTCCTCGCCCGGCTCCAACCACAGCCGCAGAGTCGCGGTCATGTCGTCGCCGAGATATGGTTGCGGCGCGGCCAAGAAGACCTTGGCTCCCGTCTGAGCCGCCTGCACCGCCGCGGCCACGGCTCCCGTACTTCCTCCCACCACTAGGACATCGACCTCTTGAGCCACGGGAATCCGCCGAGCCGACTGATTGACGAACTCGGACGCCCGGCCGGGTTGGGCCGACGAAAACGCGATCGCGGCCGTCACGGCCGCAGTCCAGAGGCGTGATGCGGACGATAACGTGTGGGTCATGTTCTTCAACTCCGATAGACTACGACGGTCGAAAGCCGTGCCTGGCCAAAGGTAAAGCCAAGAGGACACGCAACTCGGAGAACATCCTGCAGCGCGTTGGACGCTCTGCGGATCCTATCGTTGTTCCGTCGCTTATGATAGCGGGCTGACGCAGCGATATCTACCACGGTGAATCGTGATTCATAGCGCGATCCGAGAATCGGCCGCAATGTCGTACCGCTGTGTCGGTTCCATCATGGTAGCGCGGCATTTCAGCGAAGAAATACCTCAACCATAGGCGGCCAGCCCGAAGAACAGTCGCCGTTTGAGAAATCGGTAGACGCGGCTATCCTCCGGAATCTCGCTCTCCGGAGTGGAGTGGCTGGGGCATGGTCGCGAGGCCCGTAGTTCGCCAACCAAGTTTCTGCCGCTGGTATCCCGTCCTTCTGATGCTTCCAGAAAGTCGGCCAGTTCTCCGGGACACTCCAAGATCACGCACCCGCGGGTCCTTTTCACCGCGAATTCTTGGAAGTCGCGCAGAAACCGGCTGCCGTCGATGCCCGCGAAAACGTCTCCCTGGGGTTCGATGAAATCAGCGGCGTACGACAGAGGCGGACACGGCTCCACGCCGCCCGCGGGACCGATGTGAAAACCCAAACCCAGCGCGGCGGGACAGACGGCCTTGCCTTCAGCATCCCAATACGTATCAATGATCACGATGGGATGGCGACGCCGCAGTTCCAAAAGACGTTTGCGAAAACCGACGAACATGGCGGCACTCAAAGCCAAGTCGGGGGCCGAATCCGTACCGACCGGACGATAACCGTAGTACCACAAGTACGCGGCGCCTAGGCGGCAAATAAAACGCGCATACGAGTCGCCGAGAACTTCGTCGTAGTTTTGAGCCGTGACGGTAGTAGCCACCCCGAATAAGATGCCCGCTCGTCGCAGCCGTCGAACGCCTTCCAGGACTTGGGCGAAGACGCCTTTACCCCGCCGGGCATCGTTGTTGGCCTCGCCGCCGTCGAGGCTCACGAGAATCGTCACGTTACCCAGTTTGCGGATTCGCTCTACCGTCTCATCATCCAGAAAAATCCCGTTGGTGATCACCTGAAAATAGCAGTCGCGGTGCCGCTCCGGAATGCGCCACAGATCGGGATAGAGAAGCGGTTCGCCGCCCAGCAGCGTAAAGAATCGGCATCCCTGCTGCTTGGCGGAATGGATAATGTGGCTGACCGTGTCGAACGGCAGAGTCCGGGGCGATCCCGGGTAATCGACCCAGCAGCCGCGACAACGGAGATTACAGGCATCCGTTAACGACAAAAACAAGAACGGCGGAAAGATCTCGCCGTTTTCTAGTCGTTGGCGGTAGGCTCGCATGGTAGCGAGTGAGGGACGTATCCAAAGCCGCGCCGCGTTCCATAACAGGCGGGGTGACACATGCCTCATTAACCTAAGCGGATAATATAGCAGCATGGAGCTTTTCACTCGATTGAAAGGCCCGTGCCCGCCCGCCTCACTTTCGGCCGGCGCAATTCCCACCTCCACCGGCACGGTGCCGAAGACGATCTCTTGGATTATACTCGGGTATCACGATTTTCATCAGCGACGGACGCGGAAATATGTCGGATCAGCGGGAACTTCGAGAAATCTGGGCCCAACTGGCTCATGAGTTGCTTGAATTGCGCGGCCCCCGCGGCCATTGGCGCGGTGAGTTGGCCCCTTCACCCCTGGCGACGGCCACGGCGATCAGCGCACTTTGCGTCCGTCTGAAGGAAGCCGGCGATGCCGCCGGCACGCCTGAACGCGAGGCCCTCCGCGATTCCATTGTCCGCGGGGCGGCCTATCTCTTGAGCACTCAAAACAGCGACGGCGGTTGGGGCGATACCGATCGTTCACGCTCGAACATCGCCACGGCCTATCTGGCGCAAGCCGCCCTCGTCCTGGCCAACCCCTATACCAAGCAATTGCAAGGGATCGACCGCGCGCTATCGGCCCTGGAGGCTTATATCCTTCGGCAAGGCGCCATGGAAGGACTTCGAACCCGCTACGGTACCGACAGAACCTTCGTGGCGCCCATCGCGACCAACTTGGCTCTGGCGGGTTTGATCGACTGGCG
>JAAZNR010000070.1 GCA_012798155.1 Thermogutta sp.
CCGCGAAGGATCGGATTCGCGCAAACGCACGCTTCGGGGGTTTTCCACGTCGAGGAGATCGAGCTAGGCCGGGCTGAGGCGCCGCATCTTGGAGCGGGCGCGGCTGAGGATCGGGCCGATGCTGTTGACGGGAATACCCGTCGCTTGGCTGATTTCTTGGTACGATTTCTCTTCCAAGTGGTACATCCGCACCACGGCGGCCTCCTGGGACTCCAACAGACTGAGCAGGCGCTCCGCCTCATCCCGAGAGATGAGGCGATCTTCCTCCGTCCGTTTTCCGGCGGCGCCGTCCGTCGCTTGGGCGGCCGCGTCCCCCAGCGTGGCCGCTTGGGCCTTCCGCTGCATCAAGGAACGCACTACCACGCGACGGGCGACGACCGTGAGGTACGCCGCCAGACTGCATTTCCCCTTGAAGTGCCGCAGTACCGCGAAATCGTTTTCCAAAAGAGCCAAGAAGACGTCGGCGGCCAGATCGTCGCGCAACTCGGGAGTCAATCGTACACTCCTCGATTGGGCGGTGTGCTGAATGACGTGAATCACCAGGCCCAGAAATCGATCCACGAAATCCTCCCACGCCCTCGGCTTGCGTTGCAAGCAGCGGTCGAGCAGATGGCGATCGATTTCGGAAAGCACCACTGGAGAACCCTTTTCGAGACGGGTCCAACCGCCCTTTCTGGGAGATGCGCCGCGTCAACGCCTCCATGCGCGACCGAAACGGCGAACACCGGCCTTCCACCCCTTTGGATTGTATTTTTGCTTCGCGAAACAAGCAAGAGAATTTTCCTGAAGGCTGCGTAAGCTGGGAAAGAGCGGCGATCTTTGACGTATGACACTCGTCCGCGCCCGCCCGGCCAACGGACCGCGCCGGGCAAACGGCGGCAAGAGGTCCGTCCCGACCTTGCAGCCAAATGGATACCCGCAGGGATAACCCTTCACGGGGAGTATCCCAATTCTCCCCGTGAGGCTTGCGAAAACCGGGCCGTCCGCTTCGGGTGAGAATCGGCTGGGTGCATTTCTCGGCCCGCAACAGCCCGGAAGACGTGCTCGCCGCCGCCCCGCGAACGACTGACCCGCAGGGCGCTAAACCCGAGACGCGTATGCCCGCAAATCCGCCTCGACGGCCTCCAAGCGCGCATTCAAGGCATCGCGCACGGCGGCCACGTCCGCCGTGGGATTCGGCGGTTCCGCCGCGAACATATAGAACTTGCACTTCGGTTCCGTACCGGACGGTCGCACGGCGACGCGATTGCCGCTGCCGGCGAGGTCGAGGATGACGACGTCGCCGGATCGGGCGGCCGCCATGGCCAATTCGAGATCGTCCTCGTAATCGCCGATCGCCCGCCGCAAGTCGTGGGTTCGGGTAACATCCAATCCCCCCAACCGATCCGGCGGGGCGGCGCGGAACTTGCTCATGAGGGCCGCCATCTTCGTCATGCCCTCGGCTCCCGGCATGGCCACGGAAAATGCCCGCTCCGCGTGGACGCCGTAACGCCGGAACAGCTCTTCCAGTTGCATGGGCAAGGTCATGCCGCGCTGCTTGAGCTGAGCGGCAAGCTCGCAGAGGATGATGGCCGCGACGGCGCCGTCCTTGTCTCGCGCGTGGTCGCCCACCAGATAACCGTAGGATTCCTCGACTCCCAGGAGGAACCATTCCGGCCCCTCGTACTCCATGGTGCCGCCGATCCATTTGAATCCGACCATCAGGTCGTCGATGCAACGAACTCCGTAGGCGCGGGCGATGCGGCCGATCAGCCGGGTGGTGACCAACGTTTCGACCACGTAGTGCCGCGGCGTCAGCGTCGCTTCCGCTCGGCTCCGCGACAGCAAGTAGTCCGCCAGCAAGGAGGCGATTTGATTGCCGGTGAGCGTCGTCCACGAGGCATCCGCACCGGGCGTCACGGGTGCCGCGCAGCCCAGCCGGTCGGCATCGGGATCGGTCGCCAAAACGAGATCGAAGCCGCGTCGCCGGGCCTCGTCGATCATGGCGTCGAAGACCCGCGGATTCTCCGGATTGGCCACGTGATCCACGACGTTGGGAAAGTCGCCGTTGGGTTCCGCGTGCGGTCCGAAGACCTCGACCTGCTCGAAGCCGGCCGCCTCAAGACCGGGGAGGACGGCGGTCGAGCCGACACCATGCAAGGGGGAATAGAGGACCCTCAGATCGCGGGGGCCGGGCCGCGACTGCCGGGCCAAGGCCGCCCGGTAGGCCGCGTCCACCTCCTCCGTGCACGGCACCACCAATCCCTTGGCCGACGCCTCGGTGAACGGCATCGCGCGAATCTCTTGCACCTGCTTGACGCATTCGATCATGCCGCGATCGTGCGGAGGAAGGACCTGGCCGCCGGTGGACCAGTAGACCTTGACCGCGTTGTCGCTGGGCGGATTGTGACTGGCGGTCACCATGATGCCGCAGTCGCACCGCTTGTAACGGATGAGGAACGACATTTCCGGGGTACTGCGATATTCATCCAAGAAGTGCACGGTAAAGCCGTTGGCCGCCATGATGCCCGCACATAGCTCCGCGAAATGCCGCGAGCGATGCCGGGTATCGTACGCGATGCCGCAGGACAGCGACTTGCCGGGCTTGATTCGCTTGACGTAATCGGCCACCCCCTGCGCGCTCTCACCGATCGTGCGATCGTTGATGGCATTGGTGCCGACCGGAAACATGCGTCCCCGCCGCCCGCCGGTCCCGAAGGGGATGACCTGCCAAAACAGATCGTTCAATTCGCGCCACCGCCGCGCCTCGATCATCTCCGCCACCTGGGGAGCATAGGCGGCGTAGTACGGCTCCGTGAGCCATGCCCGAATGTTCTCGGCGGCGGAAGATGAAATCTCGCCCCTCTTTTCCGCCTCGGACAAAGCGGTCAGCGGTTCTCCCCAATCCATCATGCGTTCGGCTCCCAGGTCTTCGGCTTCTCGAATCGTTTTGTGCATCGCCTCGTTTTGTGCATCGCCCGGCGAAGGACCGGCGAAGGACCGGCGACAGGCACGACGAAAGACACGGTCAAAATGCGATCGAAATCGGTTCCGGGCGGCGACTTCGTCCACGGTTGCAGGCATTATTACAATTTACAGTTTTGACGGCGACTGAGGAGCCGTTCGCATGGATCTCGGCCGCGACGGAGCGTGGCCCTCCATCGCGCGCTCACAGTTGGGTTGCCGAGGAAAATAGCCGGGTGGCTGGGGTCGAAGCGTAGCGAAGCCCCCAGACACCCATCTTTGGGGGATTGCCCTCTTTGCGGCGATTCCACCGCCGGCTTACGCCGGCGGCTCATGTGCTCCGTTTACGCTTGGGTCAGGCGCAGCCACCGCCGGCTTGCACCGCATGCCCGGTCGCGAGAGAGCAAATCGCGAATGACCAAAGCGTCGATCGGCAGGCGGTCGCAGCGAGGAGCCGCCCGAAACCGAATCTCTCGGGCACTGCCGGCCGACAAGAACGGCGTCAGAGTCGATCTAACCGAGGTAGCAGATGGAAATCTTCCACTTCTTGCCCGCCTGCGCCCTCTGGTGACTAGATCGAGGAAATCGGGCAAAAAGCTTGCCGGGGCTATCCG
>JAAZNR010000628.1 GCA_012798155.1 Thermogutta sp.
CCGGGACGGGTCCGCGAAGTCATCGCCAAGAGCCTGAACAAGGAGGCCTTGACGGCGGAAGAGACGGCCGCCCTATTGGCCGCCGAGGACCCCGGCCTGATCGCCGAGATTTTCGAGGCCGCGCGGCGCTTGAAGCGGGACGTGTACGGGAATCGGATCGTGCTGTTCGCCCCGCTGTACATCGGCAACGAGTGCACGAACGATTGCGCGTACTGCGCCTTTCGGCGGAGCAACCGCGAGGTCCGGCGGCGGACGCTCTCGCCCGAGGATATCCGGCGGGAGGTGGAGGCCTTGCTGGATCGCGGGCACAAGCGGCTGATCCTGGTCTTCGGGGAGCACCCGGCGTATCCGCCCGCCTTCATCGCCGACTGCGCCCGCAAGGTGTACGAGGTGCGGCGACCCAGGGCCTCGATCCGCCGCGTCAACATCAACGCCGCCCCCCTGGATCACGAGGGTTTCGCCGAGATCAAGAGGGCCGGCATCGGCACGTATCAGGTCTTTCAAGAGACGTATCATCACGAGACGTACGCGCGGGTCCATCCGCGGGGCACGCGCAAGGGCGATTATCTGTGGCGGCTGGACGCCCTCAGCCGGGCCATGGAGGCGGGCTGCGACGACGTGGGCATCGGCGCCCTCTTCGGCCTGTACGACTGGCGGTTCGAGGTGCTCGGCCTGGTCGAGCACTCCCTATTCTTGCAGAAGCATTACGGCGTGGGACCGCACACGATCAGCTTTCCGCGGTTGCGTCCGGCGGCGGGCGTGCGGATGGACGATCACTACCGCGTGGCCGACGCGGATTTCAAGCGGCTGATCGCCATCCTCCGCCTGGCGGTGCCGTACACGGGCATGATCCTGACGGCCAGGGAGCCGGCCCGGCTCCGCCGCGAGGTCATGGAGTTCGGCGTTTCGCAAATCGACGCGGGGAGCCGGATCGAGTTGGGCGGCTATACCGAGGCGGGCGAGGCCCAGATTCCGGAGCGGGAACAGTTCGAGCTGGGCGACCTCCGGCCGCTCGACGAGGTCCTGCGGCAACTGATCGTGGACGGCTACATCCCCAGTTTTTGCACGGCCTGCTACCGGCTGGGAAGGACCGGCGAGCACTTCATGGAGTTCGCCATCCCCGGCTTCATCCAGCGGTTCTGCACCCCCAATGCGCTGACCACACTGATGGAGTACCTGGTCGATTACGGTTCCCGGGAGACCTATGAGGCCGGAATCCGCCTGATCGAGGCGGAATTGGCCAAGATCCCCGACGGACCGCGCAAGACGGCCTTGGAGGACCGCCTCCGCCGCATTCGCGAAACGGACGAGCGAGACCTGTACTTCTGAGGTAGGCGTTCACGCGACAGCAGCGGCAGTCTTTGAAACGCGGAGACGCAAAGTCTGTCTTTGAAACGCAGAGGGCGCAGAGGGCGCGGAGAAGGAAGAAAGAGAACGAAGAATTGGTCGCCCGAACTCTGCGTTCTCCGCGTTCTCTGCGTTTTTCTATCTTTATTCTGCAAAGGCGTTGAGTAGCCGTTCACGCCCCGGGGAGCGATGCACGGGACATGGCCGGCGTCTGGGGGCTTCGCTCCGCTACGACCCCAGCCACCCTCCGCCGCCCGGCGCGTTTGCCGGCTTGCCCGACGGCGCGTAGGGCGGCACGGCCAGAGCGAAGCGATGGGCGTGGTCGGCGTGCGCGCGGAGTCCGCCACCCCCTTCGGTCCTGACGGACCTCAGGGACGTGCCACCCGACTCAGGGGGTGCAAACATGTCGCTCGCGTCCGTAAACGATCAGGCTCCATCGCGCGAACGGTTACGCACCCGGAAAAAGCCTCGCGGCGTCACTCGCGGGGAACGCCTACCGAGAGCCAGGACGGCAACTCGCCCCGCGGCGGGAGCTGGACCACGGTCACCTTGTGGATCGGCTCCAGCTTCAGCAGTTCGGTGATGGCCTCGGCGGGAGGATAGGAATCCAGGGCCAGGACGCCGATGGCCTCGCCGCCCGGTTTGTTCTCGGCCCGGCCCAACGAGAGGAAGGCGATGTTGACGTTGTGCCGGCCCATGATCTCGCCGATCTTGCCGATCACGCCCGGCACGTCCCGATGGTACAAGACCAGCATGATCCCTTCCAGAGGGGTTTCCAGGCGGAATTCCCGCTTTTGGATGAGTCGCGGCAAGGACTTGCCGAAGACCGTGCCGGCGACGATGGAGGTGCCCTCCTGGCGGGCCACTTCGGCCGTGATCTGCGAGGAGAAGTCGCCGACCTCGGCGCTCCGTTCCTCGGCCAATTCGATCCCCCGTTGCCGGAGCAGAATCTCGGCGTTGACCAGATTGACGGCTTGCTCCAGGGCTTGCGAAAGGAGGCCGGCGGCAAAGGCGGAGGAGAGGAGCCGGGTATCGCGGGAGGCCACCTCGCCCTGGAACCGCAGCTTGCACCGCTGCGGCGGATTGCGGTCGAGTTGCGCCATGAACAGCCCCATGCGGTAGGCCAGATCCAGGTAACCCCGCAATCCCTCCAAGGTCTTCGGATCGAGCGGGGCCATGTTGACGGAGTTGCGGACCGCCCCGGTCGTAAAGAAATCGACCAGCAGCTCGACGGCCTCCAGGGCGACGTTGGATTGGGCCTCTTCGGTGCTGGCGCCCAGGTGCGGCGTGCACAAGACGTGGGGACGCCCGAACAACGGGTTCTCCGTGCACGGTTCCTTGGGATAGACGTCCAGGGCCACGCCGCCGAGATGCCCGCTCTCCAACCCCTCCAGTAACGCCTCCTCGTTATAGATGCCGCCCCGCGCGCAGTTGATGAGGCGGACGCCCTTGCGCATCTTGGCGATTTGGGGCCGGTCGATGAGGTTGCGGGTCTGGTCGTTGAGGGGAGTGTGGACGGTGAGGTAATCGACCTCGGGCAACATTTCGTCCAGGTTTTTGCAGGTGGTGATGCCCAACTCCTTGGCGCGGTGTTCGGGCAGGAAGGGGTCGAAGCCGAGGACGTGCATCTTGAGGCCGATGGCGCGTTCGGCCACGGCCTGGCCGACGCGGCCCAGCCCCACGATGCCCAACGTCTTGCCCGCCAATTCCGTCCCCATGAACTTGCCGCGTTCCCACTTCTTCTCCAGCAGGCTTTGATAGGCGGGGAAGAGGTTGCGGGAGAGGGCCAGCATCAAGGCGATGGTGTGCTCGGCGGTGGCGACGGTGTTGCCGCCGGGGGTGTTCATGACCACGATGCCCAGCCGCGTGGCGGCGGCGGAGTCGATGTTGTCCACGCCCACTCCCGCCCGTACGATCGCCTTCAACCGCGTGTTGCCCTCCAGGACCTCGGCCGTGATCTTGACGCCGCTGCGGCAGATCGCGCCGTCGAACTCTTGCAGCGTTTTTCGCAGCTCCTCGCCCTTGAGGCCCGTTCGCACTTCGTAGTCGATCGAGCCGGCGGCTTCCAGCAGTTTGAGACCCTCGGGCGACAGGGGATCGAGCACGACGACTTTGGGCATGGGAGGAATCCTCAATCAAGGCGAGCGACACGAAGCCGGCGGGGAGCGACGGGGCCGACCCCGCCGCGGGCCGCCGCCGGCGGTCGATCGGGTCCGCAAACCCTTACTTTTACGGCAACCGGCTCATGGGGTCAAGAGACCGAGTTGCCGCCGGTTCGTCCCCGCCGGGTGGCTGGGGTCGTATCGCAGCGCAGCCCCCAGCCGGATCGCTTCGCATCACTTTCACCACCAGCTTACGCTGGTGGCTCACGTTGATAGTGCCTTTTCCACCGGCCGGGTAGTTGGCATCGTAGTTGGGTGGCTGGGGTCGAAGCGAAGCGGAGCCCCCAGTCACCACCGTAGGGGTAGGTCTTGTGCCCGCCCTGGATGCCGCTATCCGGCGGCCGGATTCCTATTCCAGCGGCCAGATTCGCGGTTCGCGGCGGGCGTCCAGGGTGAACATCACATCGCCGGCGGCGGAGAAATGGATCGGCCCGGCGAAATCGGGGAACACGGCGTGGCATCGGCCCGAGACGACGTTCCACACGCGGAGTTCCACGCGGCCCGCCGGATCCGGCGGCGTACCCGAGATCACAGCCTCCCCGTCCGGCGTGAACGCCAGGGAGGTGATGAAGCCGGGGACCTCGGCCCAGCGCTCGCGCAAGGCCAAATCGTCGGCCCGGAGGAGGCAGATCGCCGAGCCTTCGGCGGCCGCGGCGGCAAGGGTCCGGCCGTCCGGGCTGAAGGCCAAGGCCCCCACGGGACCGGGCCCCAAGGTCGCGGAGACCGACGCCCGCCGCTCAAAATCCCAGACTTGGATGCGGCCGTCCGCGGTGCCGATCGCCAGATACCGTCCGCCGGGGGCGAATTGCATGGCCGTCACCTCCACCGAGGGCGAAGGCGGCTCTCGAACCTCCTCCACCGGCGACTCTCCCGCCTTCTCGATCCGGCAACGATAGAGTCGCCCGCGGCGATCGGCGATCCACAGTTCGCTCGACGCCGGGTGAGCCAGCAGCAGCGACACCGGGGCGGCGTTGGGCAGCATCACGGTGCGGCGCAAATTGAGCGTCTCCGAATCGCGAATCTCGATCC
>JAAZNR010000629.1 GCA_012798155.1 Thermogutta sp.
CGAAAAGGAGTTCGACGTCATCATCACCGATCTGGTCATGAGCGACATCGACGGCCTGGGCATTCTCAATCTCGCCAAGCAAGAGCAGCCCGAGGCCGAGGTGATTTTGATCACCGGCCACGGAACGATCCAATCCGCCGTCACCGCCATGCGGGAGGGGGCGTTCAATTACTTGCTGAAGCCGCTCGATCTGGCGCAACTCCGGGCGGTCACGGAAAAGGCCGCCGAAAATGTGGCCCTGCGCCGCACCAATCTGGAATTGCATCGGCGCCTGGATGAGAAGTTCGGGTTCGAGGGCGTCGTCGGCGACAGCCCGCAAATGCGCGAAGTCATCGAAAAACTCAAGCGGATCGCCCCGACCAACGCTACCGTCCTGATTCTGGGCGAGACCGGCACGGGAAAGGAGCTGGTGGCGCAGGCCGTCCACCAGAACAGCCCGCGAAAAAACAAACCCTTTGTGGCCCTCAATTGCGCGGCTTTGAGCGAAAACATTCTGGAGAGCGAACTGTTCGGCCATGTGAAAGGGGCCTTCACCGACGCGTGCAGCGACCGGGTGGGCAAGTTCGAGTATGCCCACGGCGGCACGCTCTTCCTCGACGAGGTGGGCGACATGCCCATCTCCACGCAGATCAAACTGCTCCGCGTGCTGGAAAACGGGGAAATCACGCGGGTCGGTTCCAACGACCCGATCAAAGTCAATGTCCGCGTACTGTCCGCGACCAATCAGAACCTGGAGGAGGCCGTGCAGGCGGGGCGATTCCGCGCCGACCTCTACCACCGCCTGAAGGTCGTGACGATCCGGCTGCCCAGCCTGGCGGAGCGACCCGAGGACATCCCCGTCTTGACCGACCACTTCGTCCGCATGTTCGCCAAGAAACACGGAAAGCAAATCCGCGGGGTTTCCGCGGCGGCGCGGCGGATTCTGCAAACGTACCGTTGGCCCGGCAACGTGCGGCAGCTTCGCAACGTGATCGAAAGCATGACCGTGGTCGATTTCGACGGCATCTTGGACGTGGACGATTTGCCGGAGGAACTGGCCGATCGCTCGGCCCCCGTCACCGCGAATCACCAAGTTTCCCTGGCCAATCTGGTCGGCAGGCCGCTCGAGGAATTGGAGCGGATGTTCATCGCCGAAACGCTCCGTTCGACCGCCGGCAACCGCGAAGAAGCCGCTCGCCTGCTGGGCATCGGCGAGCGGACTCTGTACCGCAAAATCAAGGAGTATCAACTTTGAGGCCGGCGCCCCCGCGGTATTCTCCGAAACGTTTTCCAAACCCTGTGCAGTCCTTCGGTTGCCGGGGGATAACCCGTCCGCCGCTCCCCTCTGCTTCGACCGGCAAGATTCGTCTAGAATGACGAGCGGAAGACAGTCCGTCGGGGTGATGCAAAAGAGTCGGATTTCCGTCGAGCATGGGCCGAATTCATCGTCTGCCTCAAAGCGTCGTAAATAAGATCGCCGCGGGCGAGGTGATCGAGCGACCGGCCGGCGCCGTCAAGGAATTGATCGAGAACGCCATCGACGCGGGGGCCTCCCGGATCGACGTGGTCATCGAGCGCGGCGGGATCGATTCGATTCGCGTCATCGACAACGGCTGCGGCATCGCGGAGGATGATCTCGCGTCGGCCGTGAGCAGCCACGCCACCAGCAAGATCGCCGACGCCGATGATCTGTTCCACGTTCAAACCTTGGGGTTTCGCGGCGAGGCCTTGGCCTCCATCGCCGAAGTCAGCCGGTTGTTGCTTCGCAGCCGCGTGCCCGATGACGAGGTCGGGCACGAAATGACCGTTCAAGGGGGCGTGCCCGGCCCGATCGTTCCCTGCAGCGCGCCCCCCGGAACGACCGTCGAGGTCGCCGACCTGTTTTTCAACACTCCGGTGCGGCGGCGATTCCTGCGTTCCACCGCCACCGAGGCGGCTCACGTGGCCGAAACGGTCGCCAAGATCGCGCTGGCCCACCCTGGCATCCATTTCACGCTTCGGCACGGGGAGAAAACGGTTTGGGCCTTGCCGCCGGCGGAGCGGGAGATCGATCGCATCGCCTCCTTGTACGGGCGGGAACTGGCCGATCACCTGATCGAGGTGGCAAGCGAGGACGGACCCATCCGGATTCACGGTTTCGTCGGGCACCCCCAGGTTTCTCGCTCCGATACGCGCCAACAGTATCTCTTCATCAATGGGCGACCGATTCGCGATCGCAGTCTTCAGCACGCCTTGTCCGAGGCCTATCGCGGCCTCCTCACGGTGGGACGGCAGCCGGTGGCCTTCCTCTACCTGAAAATGCCGAGCGACATGGTCGATGTGAACGTTCACCCGACCAAGCAGGAGGTGCGATTTCTGGACGGCGGCAGGCTCTACGGCCAGTTGTTGAGCACGCTGAGGACGCGGTTTTTGACCAGTGACCTGAACACCCGGGTCCCCGTGCCCGAGCTCGCCGATCCCCATGAGGCCCATGACCGCGAGAAGATTCTCGAGATGCGTCGTCGCGTGGTGGACTGGGCGAAAGGCGCCGCCCCCTGGCTTGCGGCGGGGCAGGCATCGGGACAAACCGGCTCGTCCGTCGGCGGGACGACAGAGACCGGCGTTGAGGGCGTCTGGATTGAAGGGCCGGGCACGGATGGAGAGGAAACGGCATCGGGCGACTTGGGAACGCCCCGGCGGGACGAAAACCCTGCCGAGGAGTCCGATGATTGGGCGGCGGACGCACTGACGGAAAGAGCGATCGGTCAACCTTCCGGTTTCCTGGACGACGGACAGGCCGGTCCGCACCGGCAACCGAAGGCCATTCAGGTCCACAACCGATATCTTATCGCGGAGAGCGACGAGGGCGTGGTGGTCATCGATCAACATGCGCTGCATGAACGGATTCTCTACGAACAACTCCGCAGCCGCGTGGAGGCGGGGCCGCTGGAATCTCAGCAACTTTTAGTGCCGGAACCGGTGGACCTTAGCCCGGCCGAGGCGGCCGCCGCTCTGGAGGCGGCGGAGATGCTGGCCGAATTGGGGATGCGCGTCGAGCCTTTCGGGGGCGGCACCGTCTTGATTCTGAGTCGCCCCGTCATGCTGGGCCGCGTGCCGCCGGGCGAATTGCTGCGGATCGCCTTGGAACCTATGCTGACGAAGGACCGCCGGCCGGGACGCGCCGAATTGATGGACAAGATCTTGCATTCCATGGCGTGCCGGGCGGCGGTCAAGGCCGGGGATCGGCTGAGCGAGGATGAGATCGCGGCGCTCCTGGCGCAAAGTCGCAACGTGCTGGATGTGCACCACTGCCCGCACGGACGCCCCACCGCCTTGATCTTCAGCCGCGAAGAACTCGACAAACACTTCAAACGTGTGTAAAGGATAGGAAGAGGCGAAAGAGCGAAACGCTGAGAAGGGGTGACCGGCCGTAGGCCCTCGCGCGAGACGGCTCCCCGCCGGCGGGTTCACTCCCAACGCTTGGATCATTGACACCCTCGAGGACGGCATCTTCATGATTTGCGTGAGCATCGCCCGCGGTCGCCATCGCCATGTCATCGCCGAGCATCGGCACCTGGCCGAGCAAGGCGCTCAACTTGTCGA
>JAAZNR010000630.1 GCA_012798155.1 Thermogutta sp.
AACAGGGCGGGGGTCCGCACGGGCCGGCCGGTCTCACGCAATCAAGGAACCAGCGATGCCGCAGGTCGAGTTTCCGCAAATCTTTCGTATCCGGCAACGGTTCGTTTCGCGGCGGATCGCGGACCTGGAGGCCGCCGTCCCAAAGGCCTTGGAGCGGCTCGCACTCCGCGATCGGGTCCGCCCGGGGCAAAGCGTGGCGATCACGGCCGGCAGCCGCGGCATCGCCAATTATGCCCGCATCATGCACTCCGTGGTGCGATACTTTCAGGAGTTGGGCGCGGCGCCGTTCCTCGTGCCGGCCATGGGCAGCCACGGCGGGGGCACGGCCGAGGGCCAGCGGGGCGTCTTGGCCCGATACGGCATCACGCCCGAAACGATGGGCTGCCCGATCCGCGCCTCCATGGAAACCGTGGTCGTGGGCCGCGCCGCGGAAGGCTTCGACGTCCACTTCGACCGCTTCGCCGCCCAGGCCGACCACGTGGTCGTCGTCAACCGCGTCAAACCGCACACGCAGTTCACCGGGGCCATCGAGAGCGGCCTGATGAAGATGCTGCTGATCGGCCTGGGCAAGCATCAGGGGGCCGAAATCTATCACCGCGCGGTGGCGGACTTCGGCTTCGACCGGATCGTGCGGAGCGTGGGCCGCATGGTCCTGAGTCGCTGCCGCATCCTGTGCGGGCTGGGGCTGGTGGAGGACGCCTTCGACGAGACGGCGCACGTGGAGGCCCTCTTGCCCGACCAATTCGAGGCCCGCGAGCCCGAACTCCTGGAACTGGCCAAGGCCTGGATGCCCCGGCTCCCCTTCGACGAGGCGCACATCCTGCTCATCGACCGGCTGGGCAAGGACGTCAGCGGGTCGGGGATCGACACCAACGTCATCGGCCGCAAATACCACGATCACCACGCGGCGGAGGGCGAGCGGCCCCGCATCCGCCACATCTGCGTCCGCGGCCTGACGGAGGCCACCCACGGCAACGCCATCGGCATCGGGTTCGCCGAGTTTTGCCGCAGCGAGGTGATTCGCGGGACGGACTTCCACGCCACGCGGATCAACGCCCTCACGGCGGGACACGTGCCGGCGGCGATGTTGCCCCTCGACTATCCCACGGATCGCGAGATGCTGGCGCACGCCCTGGCGAACATCGGTCTGACGCCGCCCCCGCAGTGCCGCCTGATGTGGATCGCGGACACGTCACACTTGAGCGAGCTGGAGTGCTCGGCCGCCTACCGGGAGGAAGCGCGAGGGCGGAGCGACCTCGAGATCCTGACGGATGCTCGGCCGCTCTCCTTCGACGCGGTGGGCAACTTGCCCTGGGTGCAAGAGCTTGCGCCGTCGGACGGCGGTTGAGAGGCCGGGCGAGCGACGGCACCTCGGGCTGACGTTCGAGGATCCAGCTTGTACCACCTCGGGCTGACGCCCGAGGCTCCCCTTTCAGGGTTGACTTCGGCCATCGAGCGAGCAATAATACCAGCGGAGGCTCGGCCTAGGAGCGACTCGAAAGGGCGGCTCCGAATGCGTTGCCTCCTCTTTTTTTGCGCTCACTTCCCCGTGTAGGGATCGGGAACGTAGACGATTCCGAACGATTCAAAGACGGCTCCGTCGCGATAACCCTGGCCGCGGAACTGGAGTCGGTTCAGCCACGGCCCGAATTCGCTTGCGATTTCCTCGCGTGTCGGAGCGTTCATGCCGACCGAAGGCAGGCGAAAACCCCAGTTCACGCAGTAGATGCAAATATCCGCCGCCTGCACGGGATAGGTCATGTCGGATGAAACGAAGAACGGCGTGGGTACGACCCAAGTCGTTCGATAAACGCCGTTATCGGTCTTCGTGAAATAGCGTTGCACCCTAGCGACGAACCGCCGTTCCTCCGTCTTGTCCCATTCGTCCACCACCAGCAGCCCGTGCTCACCTTTCGACTCCAGAAAGTAGAAAAAACGCTCCAGGAGGAACACTTGGTCCTTACGAAGGTACTTGTCCGCTTGCCAGGTTGCGGGCTTCGCGACGCCTCGCGGAATGGCCGCAGCGAAGAGAACCGCCTCATGGTCGCTCAGGAGTTTCATGACGCCTCGTGCCATTTCCAAGCACGCCTGCCCGTAGGCCGTGAACTCATCTCGGTTCGGCGTCTTCTTCTCCAGCCCCTTGGTCAGGAAGGCACGGCACTGCTTCCAGCGGGCTTCGTCGGGCATCGACGGCGCTTGCCCTGCGAACCGAAATCGCTTGGGGTCCAGCAGCGTGCTGCCCTTGAGCTCCTTTTGATAGAGGTTCAATGGACCGCCGAAGCAATACAACTCCAAACGCTGCATGGACTGCACGAACGGCCAGAGCCGACCCGCATGAATGGCAACCCCGCCGCGGATTTCGTAGGGCATATTCCTATGGTCGTGCCCACTCTCGTCGAGAAACAGAAGCCAACTCATGGGGTCCCATCCCCTCGTTTTTCAGGCACTCTCGCCGCGGCGTCTTTCTGGCGGAATTTCCACCCGCCGGCCGGGTGGCTGGGGTCGGAGCGAAGCGAAGCCCCCAGACGGCCGCCTTCGCGCCGTCTCCACCACCAGCTTACGCCGGCGGCTCACATTGTCGGCGCGGCCGTGCCCGTCAGACGTCCAGGTTCTGCACCTCCAGGGCGTGCTTTTCGATGAACTCGCGGCGGGGTTCGACCTTTTCGCCCATCAGCACGCGGAACATCTCGTCGGCCGCCCCGGCGTCCTCCATGGTGACCTGGACCAGGGTGCGATGGGCGGGATCGAGGGTGGTGTCGCGAAGCTCCTCGGCGTTCATTTCGCCGAGTCCCTTGAAGCGGGTGATTTGGAGGCCCTTCTCGCCCGCCGCGCGGACCGCCGCCAAAAGTCCCCGCAGGTCGTCCAGGCCGTGCTCGATGTCGCCGCGGCGGAAGGTGAAGCGGGGTTTTTCGTCGCCCGGCCGCTTGACCGGGAAAAGCCCGTCCAGATCGAACCCCATCTCGCGGAGATCGTTGAGCAGGTTGTTGATGGTGCGGACCTCGTGCAATTCGACGATGTGGACGCGGCCCGCTTCCTCGCCTCCGTCCTTCTCGTCCTCGCCGGGGGCCGGGGCGGCCTCCTCGCCGTTGCGATCGGCGTCCACGAGCAAGTCCTTGCCGGTCTCGGCCTCGCGCTGCTCCAGGAAATCCTCCATTTCCTTGCGGCCGGTGAACCAGTATTCGTCGCTGCCGATGAAGACGTGATAGACGGGGAGGCGGCCGGAGGCGGGATCGCGCCGGGCCGCGTGATCGCGGAGGCTGATGCCGCGGCGTTCCAGGGCCATGATGGCGGCGTCCAGCGAGGCCAGGGCGCGGCACAGACGATCCAATTCGGGGCCTTGCAGGACCCGGCCGTCGCCGCACTCGAAGACGGCGTCGGCGATGCCGGCCTCCAAGAGCTGGCTCTTCATCTCCTCCTCGGTCTGCACGTAATAGACGTCCTTGCGGCGGCGGACGCGATACAGGGGGGGCTGGGCGATGTACACCATGCCCGCCCGCACCAGCTCGAACATCTGCCGGTAAAAGAAGGTCAACAGCAGCGTGCGGATATGGGAGCCGTCCACGTCGGCGTCGGTCATGATGACGATCTTGCCG
>JAAZNR010000631.1 GCA_012798155.1 Thermogutta sp.
AGGAAGAGATCATCGCTCAACGGAGAAAGCGACAGACCGCGGCGGTCGGTTCCTGATCGCCGTCATTCCGGCCCGGATTCCGCCGTAACCGTTCACGGGGTTGGGTTGGGGATCGGATTCATGCTTGCCATGAGAGCGGCGACAATGGGACTGCCGCTTTGGGGAGTGACTGGGCGGATACGTTTTTCGCCTCCCATCGGCCAGGGACGGCTACGCGGAAAGAAAGATGGAAACGCAGAGCACGCCGAGAACGCAGAGTTCGGGCGACCGATTCTCCGTTCTCCTTCTTCCCTCTCCGCGTCCTCTGCATTTCAAAACCAGCCTCCGCGCCTCCGCGTTCGGATGACGGACCGGGCAGGCGCGTGAACGGCTACATTCCGCGAAGTCTCGCGCGTTCCTAGGAATCGAACCGCAGGAGGGCGTAGCGCTTCTTTCCGGCGCGAAGGACCACGGCGGCGTCTCCCACCAGATGACGCGCCGTCAGGCGGGCGTTCAGGTCTTCGACGCGGACGTTGTTCACATAAGCGCCGCCTTGCTGGATCACCCGCCGGGCGTCGCTCTTGTTTTTGGCCAGGCCGGCCGCGCACAAGGCGTCGATCAGCGTCATGCCCTCGCCCTCCAGCAGCCCTCGCGCCGCCGTGCTGCTCGGCACGTCGGCGAAGATCTCGTTCAATTCTTGAGGGGAAATCCGTTCGATGGGGGCCCCGAAAAGGACCTCCGTCGCCCGTTCGGCGGCCTCCAGACCTTCCGCCCCGTGAACCAGCCGGGTCAGCTCGGCCGCCAGCGTGCGTTGCCCCAATCGTTGCTCGGGGGCGGCCAGGTGCCGGGAAACCACGCCGTCGATCTCCTCCACCGATAAGTCGGTGAAATACTTGAGGCACTTTTCGACCAGCTCGTCCTCGACGTTGATCCAGTATTGATAGAAGCGATAGGGGCTGGTTTTGGCGGGGTCGAGCCAGAGTGCGCCGGACTCCGTCTTGCCCATCTTGCCGCCGTCGCTCTTGGTCAACAGCGGGCAGGTCAGGCCGTGGAGTTGGACGCTGTGCAACCGCCGGGCGAGGTCGATTCCCGCCGTGATGTTGCCCCACTGGTCGCTCCCCCCCACTTGCAGCTCGCATTCGTACTCGCGGAAGAGATGTACGAAATCGTAGGCCTGGAGGAGCATGTAGCTGAACTCGGTGTAGCTCAGCCCGGCGTCGCTCTGCTCCAGCCGCCGGCGGATCGAGTCCTTGGTGAGCATGACGTTGACGGGGAAGTGCTTGCCCACCTCGCGGAGGAACTCCAAGTAGCCGAAACGCCCCATCCAGTCGTAGTTGTTGAGCAGCAGGGCGGCATTGGCCAAGCCCTGGAAGTCGAGGAACCGGCGAAGTTGTTGCTCCACGCAGCGGACGTTGTGCCGCAGTCGCTCTTCGGAGAGGAGCTTTCGCTCTTCGCTCTTGCCGCTGGGGTCGCCGATCATGCCGGTGGCCCCGCCGATCAAGGCGATCGGCCGGTGGCCCGCCTTTTGAAAGCGCCGCAGGATCATCAGGGCCATCAGATGGCCGACATGGAGGCTGTCCGCCGTCGGGTCGAACCCCGCGTACACCGTTCGCGACCTTTGCAGGAGCCAGGGTCCCAGACCGGCGTCGTCCGTCGTCTGATGGATCAACCCGCGGAGACGCAAGTCCGCTACGACGTCGAAGTTGGGCATGGTTGCTAGGCTCGTCTGATTCTGGGGCCTGCCTGCAATTCTGGGGAATGCCGGGATTCTGGAGAATGCCAGGATTCTGGGGAATGCCAGGCATGGCTCTTGAAAATGCTTGAAAATGCGTTCCGGAGCGCGTTTCGGGTTGGGCTATGCCATCCACCAAAGGGGTAATTTCAGAGGGTGATTACCGCCAAAGATCGTCATCGGCGAATGGGTGCCGCGGTCCGGTTAATTTGGGTTTCGGCAGTACTTCCAGGATTTTTTCCGCTAAACGCAGGTCTTCCCGAGTGGTGATCTTGACGTTCAAAGTCGAACCGGGCACGACGTAAACCTTGCGGCCCGCCCTCTCGAGCCATTGGGCGTCGTCGGTGACGGGCTGAAATCCGCTTTTTTCACAGGCCTCGATCAGCCAATCGCGGCGAAAGACCTGGGGGGTCTGGGCCTCCCAAACCCCCTTGCGAGGGAGCGTCTGCACGATCGCCTCATCCGCTCCCACCTGTTTCAAGGTCGCGACGGCGGGGATCGCCAAGACGGCGGCCCCGGTCTCTTCCGCTTTCGCGAAAACGGCGTCGATCCAGGGATCGGCCAGGCAAGGCCGGGCGGCGTCGTGAACGCACACGAAATCGGCCTCCGGTTTTACGGCGGCCAGGGCATTCCGTACGGAATCGCCCCTCTCTTTGCCGCCTTCCACCACGTGAATCCCCAGGATGGCGATCTCCGAGGCGAATTTCTCGCGGAAAAACTCGTGGTCATCGGGCGACACCGCCACGATGACCTGTACCACGTCCTGCCGTTGAAGGAAACGGTGGGCCGAATGGAGCCAAACCGCCCTGCCGGCCAGGGGGGCGAAGGGCTTCTTGTAGCTCCTATCGCGAAAGCGCGAGCTAGCCCCTGCCGCCGGGAGAATCACTGCGAATTTCGACACGATTTACCCTCTCTTCTCGCGGGTTCTGGAGCGAAAGCTTCATTTTCCCCCAGCGTTCGGACCCGTCAAGGCGATAGGCCCTTGCTCCTCGTCGATGTCGTGCTGTGCCCCTCCCAAGTTGGGGAATGGAAAAAATGGGATAGCCGGGATCATTGCTTGGCGACTATAATCCGCGTGCTGAAATATCGCCGATCCGCGTGCAGAAAAGTCGCCCGCCGTCGAATCGGCTTTGCCGCATACAATCGAATCGGCTTTGGCTCATACATCGGTCCGGCTTTGGTTCATACAATCGGACCGGTTTTGCCGCAGACAACGGTGGAGATAACCGCAAGAAAGCGTGGGGAGGCGCGGCGTCGATTGCCAAATGAAAATCGATGACGCCCGCACGAAATTGAAGTCTCTCTACCCGAAAATCGAGAAGTAACAGAGCACTAGCTTGCCTACGCAGGCATCGCAGCTCGCCTCCGCAGGGACCGCAGAGGGGAATATGCTCGGACAAGGAGGTCCGAACTTTCACCGACCCAGAGCTTTTCCGGCCGAGGTCCTTCTTTCCTCGTCGGCGACGCACAGCTGCGCGAGCCGTTCGCGACCTTGGACCCTGCGATTCCTCCTATGGCTTGCCGCG
>JAAZNR010000071.1 GCA_012798155.1 Thermogutta sp.
GTCGGATTTCTTGGTCATGGCATGTCCCGATCGCAATTCGCAATTCCAAGAGCCAGGGCGTCCCAGAATCGGGGCGAGCCGTCCCGGTCGTTGCCCCCTTCCCTTTGCGGACGCCGAAGCCGCCCTCGCGTCATCCGGCGAGAACGGCCCAAGAAAAGCATACGTTACGGCCGGTCGGCCGGCTCAGGACAAGCCGCCCTGGCAGGAACAAACCGCCCCGGGAGGAACAAGCCGCGCCGGGAGGAATACACCGCCCCCGGGAGGGAAGCGAAGACCGCGCTCGGCCGCCATGAAAGGTGCCGTCGAGAGTTTGGTTCGCGCCGGCCCCGGCCGCGGTCTGCGAGGGGGTCTCTACTCCAGGCCGGGATCGGGGATGATTTCGCCGCGCAATTGCCGGGCCTGCAACTCGCGGTCGAACGTCCCGTAAAACAGGGCGTTGGCGTCCATCCAGGCGGCGAGCGATTCCACCTCTTCGGAAGTCAATTGAACGCCGAAATGTCGGCCCGCGATGATGTCGTCGAACCATCGGCAGGCGCGAGAGCCGAAATGGTCGGGCGGGGTGGCCGGTTCCGCGTTCGCCGACGGGTGGGCCCCCGTCCAGGCCGAAAACGGCACCCGGGCGGCCAACTGCACATAAGCGACGGTGAAGGCCCCCTCGGGTCGTGCGACCAGATTCAAACCGCCTTCCGCCTTTTCGTCGCTGTGGCAGGCCGCGCATTTGCGGTCCAAAACGGGCTGCACCAGGCGCGGAAAGCTGAAGGGTTTGGAACCCTCCGGGCCGGGCGTAAGCGCCGACGGCTCCCGCCGCAACGCCAGGGGCGGCCGGGACATTGCCGGAGCCACGTGCCGCGGCTCGTGGCAACCCACGCACCCCAACGTCTCGCCCGGCTGAAGATACGTAAGACTCCGCATCGTTTGCACGGCGCGACCGTGCTCGTCCAGGGCCTGAAAGGCGATGGGGATGCCGGCGGGAACCGTGAAGTAGGCGGAACCGTCGGCCTCGACGGGCACCGTGCCCAAAACTTGCTTTCCCGGCGAGGCGTTCGCCAAACCCACCCTGGGATCGTTGGCGTGCGGGGTGGCCTTGGGCAGCACTTGCACGACGCGGAGTCGCCGGATCGGCACGTCCGGCAGCGGCTTCCAAGAGACGTACACGTTTTGCAGAATCAGCGTGCCGAATCCTTGCCGCAACCCGGGCCGGGACTCCGCGGGAGATCCGCCCGACTCGGCGGCCGAGGCGCGGTCGGCTCCGCTCAACGACACGGATCGCACCGCGCCCTCGCCCGGCAGCGGCGACGCGGCGGCGGCCCCGCCATCCCCCCGACCGCTGTGGGCGGCGTCGCCGTCCAGGACGGCCAGGTTCACCGGCCGCTCACGTGGTCTCAGCGGCATGGCCCACAGGCTGGAAATCGCCGGGTCGCGATGCAGCAACTCCTTGTTGCCGAAGCGGTCGCAGAGATAGACCCCGAACATGGCGGGCGGGTTGGGGTCCGGTTCGCCGATCAATCGGTCGAAGCTGTACGCCGCCAAGAAGAACGCCTCCGAGAACGGCCAAGGGGAGCGGTAGCAATGTCCGGGCCAGCGCCGAGCTTCCGCGGGGACCTCGATGCGAGCGCGATCCACGACGCCGGCCCACCAGGCCTCTTCGCGGCTCGAATTGGCTAGGGGGACCTCGCTCTCCGGAAACAGGGCGTCGGGGGTCAATCGCTCCACCGGCCCCAGGCCGTCGTTGCCGCGCTGGGGGTCGATCAAGATGATCGAGCCGGCGGTCATGGCGTGGTGTGCGGCGGCGGTGGCCATCACGCGGTGGGAGCCGGGCACGGGCCGCGCCTCCCACACGCCGACGGGGTTCCATGTATTGTTGCCGTAGAAGGCGGCGACGCCCGTTCCGTCCGGCCGGGCCGTCCACAGCATCTGGTAGAATACGGCATGCCGATCCACGTAGTCCCACCGCGTGTAGATGATGCGGCCGTCGTGCAAGACGGCGGGGTCCCATTCATGCGTTTCGTGGAACGAGATCGGCCGGGGACGGCTGCCGTCCGCTTCCGCCAGGGTCAAGACGTGGACGGGACACGGCCCCCGCCCGCAGCGGTGATACCCGCCTCGCCGCGTGGAGATGAAGACGATGCGGCCGTCCGGCAGGTAGCGGCCGGCAAAGTCGTCGAAGGGCCCGTCCGTCAACCGGCGAACCGAGCCGTCCGCCCGCCGCCATTCGTAGAGGTGATACGCCCGATCCAGGCACTCGTCACGATTGGCGGGAATCGAGGGCACTTCGCAGTAGGCGAAAAGGACGCGATCCCCCTCGTGCGATACGTCCAGAAATTGGTAGCTCCCCTGCGGAAGACCGGCGTCAAAGAGCGGGCGGCAGGCGAGCGAGACGCCGGGACGATCCAGCACGAACACCCCCCCGCCGGGCCGCGCCGTGCTCCCTTGATACTGCGTCAACTCGTGGCTGAACATGCTCGGGACCTGCTTGATGAAGACGATCGGTCCGCGAGGAACCTCCGCGGCGCTGAACATCAGGTCCCGGCGCAAGCGGTGGGCGGCGAGCCACAGGTCTCGCCGGGCCGATTCCTCGGCCGCCCCGCCGGACAGCCGGTCGCCTTCCGACCGCAAGGCGCGGTACCGAGTGCGAAGCTCCTCCGGGAGCGATCCGCGGTCCTCCAAATACCGGGTCAGACCCTCGATCCGCCGCCAAAGGACCTCGACGGCCTCTTGATAGGTGACCGCCTCGCGCGGGGTCCCGATGCCGTCCTGTTTCCGCCAGTCCTCCTCCAATTGGGCCTGTTCGGCCGGGTCGCTGGGATAGGCCGAGGGCACATCGGCCCGCGCGGCGCCGCTCCCGACAAGCACAAACAGCGACGCAAGCACAAACAGCGACAACGTTACGTAGAACTCATAGCGTGCGA
>JAAZNR010000632.1 GCA_012798155.1 Thermogutta sp.
CAGCGGGCGCCAGCGCGGGTCCTGGTCGGGGAAAGGGAACTCCGCGGGCAAGTTCTCCAGGTACCCGGCAGCGCGGACGATCTTGAGGGTCTTGCCCTGGGGTGGGCGCTCCCAGCCGCCGCGCGGTCCGCCGACCGCAAGCGGCAGCCCGATCCGCCTCGCCCCGTCCACCACGTTGCGATCCCGGTCGTAGTACATGGGCATGGGGCCGGTGGGCAGACACACCAGCAGCCCCCCGCCCTGCAAGTAGCGCCGCAGCCCGTCGAGCACCTCGCCCGGCCGCTCGGTCCCGTGCTCCAAGGTCTCGTCGCCCGCGTACACGAGGATGGGCATCTGCCGGGCCGCCGCCTCGTCCAGGCCGGCAGTCCCGGCGGGTGAGAGGGACCGGGGCTGGACGCCTTGCTCCAGGAGCCACAGGAGCAGGTCGAGATCGGCCCCCGGCAGCAGGCCTACGCCCGCGCCGCGGAGCTTCCCGAGCGCCGCTTGCTGCTTCTCGGTGAGCGGGGCCTTGGGCTTGGGCCTCTCGGCGGGCGGGCGGGCCGGGGCTTTCTTGAAGCGGGCCGCAAACTCCGCCGTCAACTCCAGGTACTTGTGCCCGAACTCCGCCGACGGCTCGATCTCGCTCCCCTCGTGCCACTCGTTGAAGGAAGTGATGAGCACCCAGTCGGGCAGGGCGGCGATGGCCGCTTCCCACTGGGCCCGGTACGACTCTCCTTCGAACCGCGCCGCCGCAATACCCGGTTTTCTGATCTTCGTGTCGTCGTAGCCCGGGATCAGGGTGAGCGTGCTGATCCGCCGCCGACGCGCGGCCAGGGCGACCCACTCGGGGAAGGTCTCTTCGCACCAGGTCTTCACGCCGTGCACGTCGCGCCCGGCAAGCGACCCGACGGTGTTGTATGTATGGATGCCGTCGAAGACCCGCGCGGCGGCGCGGCTCATCTGGTCGCCCAGCAGGACCGCCCCGCCCTCGTATTGCCGATTCACCTGGTCGATGGCTGAAAGCCACCCGGAAAGGCCCAGCTCACCCACCGCTCGCCCGTAGATGAAGACCACGGGCTTGCCGTCCAGGCGGAGCCACGCCGGGTGTTTGGCGTAGGCCGTGAGCAGGTCCACGATCTCGCGGGCGGCGTTTTCCGGGGTCTTGTCCCCGCGGACGGTCTCGTAATAGACGGTCACCTCTAGGCCGGCGTTCCGGCAGGCGTCGAGGATGCGCCCCATGGCCCGGTCGGTGAAGTCGCCGGATCCCCACCAGCTCACGATCCAGCCGTCCAGCCCCGCCTGCTTGGACCACTCGGCGTGTTTTTCAATGGTCTTCGGGTCGTGGGAGTCGTAAGGGCCTAGCTCGGGATAGTGCGTGCTGGAGGCGATCTGTCGCTCCTTCTCGTCCACGCCTTGCCAGTGGCTCCACCGGCCGCTCCCGCCCGGCACGCCGGCGTTGCCGTACCACGGATAATAGAAGGCCAGCACCTTCCGCGGGACGTTTTCATACTGCACCGCGGCGCGCCGCGCGAGGGCCTCGATGGCGGCGTCCTCCTCGGCCGGGGCGGGGAAAGACCAGAGCGCGGTGAGGACAACCGCGGCGAGGATCAGGGTGGATCGCATGGTCGCTTACCTCCGGTTCCTGCGTGAAGTGACTGGGCTTTTCCGTTTCCAGGTGCAAACTTTCCAGGTGCAAACTGCTGAAAAACGGGCGAGCCGCAATGACTTGCCGGGGACCAACGCCGAGCTATGCGAGATCGTCAGCGGCCTGAAGGCCGTGTTTCTCGCGTTTCGTACCTGAAATCGAAAAAGCCAAAAAAACCGCCGGCCCGAGCTCGCTTCACGAATCGTATGGAGCATTTGAAAGGAGCCTATCGCTGGGCGATTCTCGGGCGGCGGTGTATCGCGGCGGGGGCGGAAAGCGTCCTCCGCCAGTCAATCGTCAGTCCTCAGACGTCCAGCACGTAGCCCTCGCGGTAGTTCGGCTTGACGATCAATTCCAAGCCGGAAACGTTGGTGGACTTGAGGTTCTTGGCGTCCCATTCCACTTTCGGGCCGACGCCGGGTTCGTTGGCCACCCAAACCGCCAGGTTACCCAGTAGAACGACTTCGGTAAGCGGGGAGGCGTAGCCGGGGAAGTTGGACATGGCCGCCTCGCCCCCCTTGATGGCATCGACCCATTCCCGGAAGTGACCCGGCGAGCGACGATATTCGACTTCCGGAATCTCGACCTCGGGCAAAACCGTGTAACGATCGCAGTAGTCGCCGGGGGCGTACATGGTCGCCTTCTCGCCGATCAGCAGGGCACCGCTGCCGGAGGGGGCGTCCGGATCGTTGAAGGCGGCGAACAGTTCCTTGTCCGGTCGCTTGCCGCCGTCGTACCACTTCATCTTCAGGGCCGGCCGCCAATCGTTGGCGGGAAATTCGTACGTGATCACCGACCACTTGGGATAGCTGTCGCGGTTATGGCCGGAGGTCTCGGCCTGCACCGAGATCGGGTCCCGCAGGTCCAGCGCGGCATACGGCATGTTCAGCGTGTGGCAGGCCATGTCGCCCAAGGCCCCGGTGCCGAAATCCCACCAACCGCGCCAGGCGAACGGGTGATAGCCGGGGGCGTAAGGACGGAACGGGGCCGGGCCGATCCACTCTTCCCAGTGCAGATACGGCGGGACGGGGGCCTCGGGGGCACGCTCGCCGCCTTGCGGCCAGATGGGCCGATTCGTCCAGACGTGGACCTCGGTGACGTTGCCCAACACGCCCTTCTTGATGATCGCCGCGGCGCGGCGGAGGGCCTCGTTGGCGGTCCCCTGGTTGCCCATCTGCGTGGCCACGCCCTTTTCGGCGGCCACTTGGCCCAGCAAGCGGGCTTCGTAGATGGCCTTGGTCAGCGGCTTTTGGCAGAAGCAGTGCATGCCCATCCGCATGGCCATCAAGGCGGCCGCGGTGTGCGTGTGGTCCGGCGTGGAGATCGTCACCGCGTCGATCTTCTCGCCCATCTCTTCCAGCATTTTACGGAAGTCGTTGTACTTCTTGGCATCCGGGAACCGCTGGGCGGCCCCGTTCAGCGTGCGATCGTCCACGTCGCAGATGGCGACCATGGCCCCGGAATTGCCGGCGTCGGCCGAGTCGCTTTGGCCCTTTCCCCCTAAGCCGATCGCGGCGAACTGGATCTTCTCGTTGGGAGATTTGCTCTCTTGGGCCTGCACGCCGCCCGCCACCCAATACCCGACGCCGATCGCCGCCGACGTCTGCAAGAACCGCCTTCGACTTGCCTGCAACTTCATCGCAATCACTCCTTCCGTCAAAGAAAGCTTGAACTCACCAGCGACACCGCCGAATGCCCCTTACCTTAATCCGCGGCTTGACCGTCGGCAAGCCTGGCCCAAGCACCCTCCGCCGTTTTTCTGAAAGCGCGAGCGACGCAGGTCGCACCGGAGACTCGCGTCCCGATGCCTTGACCCTTTGCGAGAAACGACTCGTACCACGCCGCGATCGTCTTTCATCATCTCGACGTGCCGGGCTGTGTTTGCAGGAGGGAAACCGATTTAGGCGGGCCGCAACGACTACAGGCTCCATGATAACACAGAGCGACCGCGCCGTGCCATACTGTCGCGAACCGTTCCCGCAAGCCGGGATTGCGCGGCCTTGCCGTGCTGAAAGCGACCGAGCCGCCGGATTCCTGAAAGCCGAGCCGCGGGCGTGAGCCGGCGGTGGAAGCGCACGACACAACTCGAGCCACCAGCGTTAGCCGGTGGTGGAAGCCATGCGCCATCGTCCAAATCGTGGGCACGTTCTCCACCTCGGGCTGACGCCCGAGGCTCCCGTTCTCGCGTTGCGCAATAGGTTTTCGTTTTGCACAAGTCCCGCGAGCCACCAGCGTAAGCTGGTGGTGGAAGCGCCGCGGAGCGATCCGTCTGGGGGCTTCGCTCCGCTACGACCCCAGCCACCCGGCCCCTCCCCCGGCCGCCCGGCCCTTTTGAACCAGCCGGCCAGCCCAGCTAGCCGGCCGCTCTCCCAGCCATTGGACCCGTTTGACGCCGCCGCCCAGCCCTTTTGTACCGGCCGGCCGGCCCAGCCACCCGGCCGCTACGACCCCTGCCACCCGGCCGCTCGCCCGGCCACCGGAGCCTTTTGACGCAGTCACCCGGCCGCGACACGCCGTCGAAAGCGTGTTCTACACTACAATATCGCTATGACATAGAATCCGCCGTGATATGGCTCCAGGGCCCGCCGCAGTCCGCACCGCCGAGGCCACGGAATGGAACCGATCGTTTTTCAGCCTTTCTTTCGGCCGCAAATCTGGGGCGGCAGGCGGCTTGCCGCACATTTGAACAAGCCGCTTCCGCCCGAGGGACGCTACGGCGAAACGTGGGAAATCAGCGGCCACCCGCTGCACGTGTCCGTGGTTGCTCGGGGGCCGTGGGCGGGTACGCCGCTACCCGAGCTGTGGCGACGGCACGCGGGGGAAATCTGGGGCCATGCCGGGCCGTGCCCCGAGACCTTCCCCTGGTTGATCAAGTTTCTGGACTGCGAGGACCTGCTCTCCGTGCAAGTTCACCCGGACGACGCCGCGGCCGACCGCTTCCGCCCCGGCGAACGAGGCAAAACCGAGGCCTGGGTCGTCCTTCACGCCAAACCGGGGGCGATCCTCTACACCGGCTTGCTCCCCGGCATCGACGCCGCCGCGCTGCGGCAGGCTTTGGACGAGGGCACCGTGGAACGCTGCCTGCACGGCTTTCATCCTCGGCCGGGAGACTGCGTCTATCTCCGGGCGGGGACCGTGCACGCGGCGGGCGGCGGCGTCTTGCTGGCCGAGATCCAACAACCCAGCGACGCCACGCTGCGGCTCTTCGATTGGAACCGCTTAGGGCCGGACGGCAAGCCGCGACCGCTCCATCGCGATGCGGCCTTGGCCGCGACCGACTGGAGTCTGGGACCGGTGCTTCCGCGCCGCGACGAGCCGGGCAAATCGGGACATGCCGTCTTGCTAGATTGCCCGTTCTTCCGCATCCACCGCATCCGCCTGCCGGCCGGCGAGCAAGCGTGCTTGGCGGGCTTTCGGGGCGGGATGGCCGTGTGGACCGTCGTCCGCGGCGAGGCCGTCCTCCGCACGTCGCAAGGCCGTTACCGATTTCCCTTGGGGGTCACGGTGCTGGTCCCCGCGGCGTGCGAAGTCGAAGCCTGGGAAAACGAAGGCCGGGAAGGGGCGACCCTCTTGGGCTATACCCCTCCCGGCTGCCGGCTCTCGCGATGACGTGATCCGCGGACTCTTTCACGCCACGATCTATCCGCCGGCGGACGCGAGGAGCGTCGCGCCTGCGTCGTCGTCTCCGCCGATTTTCATCCGAGGCATCCGCGTTTCATCGGAGGTATCCGCTCATCGGAGATATCCGCGGCGGATCAGGCCTCTTGCAGCACTTGCCAGCCCAAGGCGTCCGCCAGGGCGAAGACCGGCTCTTTCAGGTCGCCGTAGAACGTCACCCGGTGCCACCCCCACTGGTCCCATTCGCGGAACAGCTTCTCGATGTCGCCCACCGGCTCCCCGCATAGCTTGGTGCGGCACGCGCGATCCTCCAGCGAGTTGCCGACGCTCTTGGCCTGGTGGAAGAGGATCGTCTTGCGTTCGGGCGCGATCTCCAGGGTCGTCGTCATGTAGCCCTCGGGCATCAAGGAGCGGACCGACGCCCCCTGGCGATCCTCGGAATGC
>JAAZNR010000633.1 GCA_012798155.1 Thermogutta sp.
CCACGGACCTGCACTGTCGCTCTTTGCAACGCAAAGGTCCGAACGGCACGGATTTTGAAACGCAGAGGGCGCAGAGGGCGCGGAGAACGAAGAAGGAGAACGAAGAATTGGTAGCCGCAACTCCGCGTTCTCTGCGTTCTCTGCGTTTCCGTTTCATTCCCCAAATCCGTTCACGGACCTGCCGCCGGCCCCTGAACGGTTACAAATCGTGAAAAAACGCGCGGATGAACGCTGGGATGAGGGCAAAACCGCGACACCTCTCCGACGCCCCGCGGAGAACGCCTTTGCGGCGCCCTTCGCAAGCCCCAACATTCACGCGATGTGGGCACTGCGCAAACGGCTCGCCCCTCGGCCCCGCGGCTTGACGTGCCGACGGAACAGGATACATTAAAATTATCCGGCCTCGATGGTACGAGGGCGGGGTTGGTATTGTGCGCGGGAATGGCGGAATTGGCAGACGCGCTAGGTTGAGGGCCTAGTGGCCGCAAGGCCGTGGAGGTTCAAGTCCTCTTTCCCGCACTCCCGGCGCCGGCGATTCGCGCCCTTGCCCCCTTAGCTCAGCCCGGCAGAGCAGCTGACTCTTAATCAGCGGGTCGTAGGTTCAAATCCTACAGGGGGCACTCGGCAGGTGCCCGGTTCCGTGAGGGCCGGGGGGGATCCGCTCAGGTGCCTACTATCACCTGCCTTTTGATTCTCGTTGCGTCATAGCCGACCACGGCTATAAATGACGTGCTAGTGAAACCTGAGCACCTTCCTGCCGGCTCTTCCGGCCGCGAGCGGGTGCCTCGAAACCATGAGGATTGTGGGGGCTTGCTATGCGCGGCTCGCATGCGCTCTCAGAGCCTGTCTTCAAATTGACGGAAACGTGAAAAAATGGTACGACTCCGGCTTCACGGGGCATATGTTCAAGAAGGACGGAGCCGTACCCAATGTCGAGAAGGTATTATCCCAGCGATGTCTGGGACAAATTTGCGGAAGGTGGCACGGTTGCGATAATCCGTGCGGTCGTTGCGTCGTGCCATCGGAGTTGCCTTTGAAGCAATGCCCATGATGCGAGACCGTAGCACGGAGCCATCGACGTGGACGTTACCCACGAATAGAAATGTCCCCTGATTTTCACGAATAGAAATGTCCCCTGCTAGGGGTTCAAGGAACTGCCGAATCGGGCGGCGGAGTGGAGGACGAGCGTAGCGAGTCCGGAACGGAGCGGCCCGATTCGCCCGGCCCCACGCACCCGGCAGCGTCGGAGGATCAGCGACACGGGCAGGTCTTCAAGCTGCCGGACCGGCGGAGCGATAAGCCCCCCGACGCGAACCGCGTCGGACGATTGGTCGGGACCATGGGGCGTGGGGCGGGGGTGGTGACGAGCAGGACCGGGGACAAGTGCAAGTACGCCGGCCTGCATGACCTGCGGCGGGGGTTCTGTACCCGGTGGGCGCGGCGGATTATGCCCCCGGTGCTCAAGCGGCCGGCCCGCCACGCCTTGATCCGGACCACGCTCAGCTACTACGTGGACCTGGACGCCGAGGACCTGGCGGACCAGCTAGGGGCGAAATACGACCCCCGCGCGAATGAGGCCGGCAACACTTTGGGCAACAACGGCCCCCAAGGGGGCGTTTCTACCCGCGATGCCGACGCCACGTAAACCCTTATCTATTCGCGAGTAACGCACAGCGAGGGCGACGGGACTCGAACCCGCAACCACTGGATCGACAGTCCAGTACTCTAACCAATTGAGCTACGCCCCCGTAGCCGGCGATCATAGATTATAGACCGTTATAGACAGACCATTATAGACCAAGCACCGCAGTCGGAACAACGCTCCTCGGCAAGGTCATCGCGCCGACGGTTTTTATCGGACGCTCGCCGCCGCTTCGAGCGAGACGCTCCCACCCGGCTGAATCGCACCGGATCGCCAAGGCTTGCGCCAACACCGCCACCAGAGCTTGCGCCAAGACCGCCGCCAAGGCTTGGGTCGAAAACGCCGTCCAGCGATCCGTTTCTTATTCTAGCCCCTTTTTTCGCCCTCTCCAAGTCGGGGAGGGTGCAATCGACGCGCCCTCGTCTCCCGTCCGGTTCCGTCTCTTTGGATTATTGCGGTCGGTTCGATTTCGGCAAAGGGGGTGGACGCTTGCCGGCCGCAGCCCTCGCCGTTCCGCCATTCGCCGCTATTCGCCGGATTGTGAGCTAGGCTTGAGTAGAGCCGCGGGCCGCCTTCGCACACGATCGAAAAAGGCCGCTCGACCTCCCAATCAGGGGTAGAGCAAGCCCTTTTCGTGCGCGCTTTTGTAACCCGCTTAGTTTTACTACGCGGGATAAGAAGCTGGGCAAACTGGGGTACGCAGCTTTGTGAGTCTGCGTAAGAGCGGTAAGCCGTTTTCGCCGATCCTGCGCAGTAAAATCAGGGGAGCCATCCCAATTCTTCCGGCGAAGCCCGCGGAAATGGGACTCTCCTTCGGGGATGAAAGTGCAGGGCACGTCTCTCGGCCCGCGACGGCCCGGAAGACGCGGCCCGGAAGACGTGCCTGCCGCCGGCCCGTGAACAGTTACGCGTTTTTTATCGAGATCGATTGATGTGGTACTATCTGGATCACGGTTTGAATCTCGCCGCTCGGGAGATCGGCCGGCTCGAACCTGAGCATTGGCTGGTACTCGGCGTACTCGCCGTCGTGGTGGGAACGGTCTGGTTACGGGGTTTCGGTTCCCGCCGCCATTACTGAGCCTGCCGCGGCCGCTTCAAGGCTCGGGCTTCGTGGCCAACCCCTCCAGGGGAATCCCTTCGTCGATCAAGAGGACGGGGATTCCCTCGCGGACGGGATAGGCCACCGCGCCGTCTTGCCGGACCAAAAGTTCCTCCACCGGCTCGCGGATGGTCTGTCCGGCCCGATTGTTTACCCGTCCCGCCGCAATCGCTGCGTTTACGGCCGCAATCAATTCAGGGGCGGCGGCCCGCAAGGGTTGCCGCGTGTCCGGGCAGGCCAGGATGGCCGACAGTTGGGCGTCTAACACTTTGTTTCTCCGTTTCCTTCTCCGTTTTCAAAACGCCGTGGCAGCTCCTTCGTTCCGGACGGTTCCAGGCATCGAACGTGTGAGCCGCGGCCGCCTTTTTCACCAGGCATCAAAACTGGAGCGGCCTTTCGGCGACTTCGATTTCCAGTTCCAGGCGCTCCGTGCCTCGCAGGATACCGACCTTGACCTTAGTTCCCACGGCGGATCGGGCGACGGCGATACTGAGGGCGGCAGGTTCCGGGATAGGCTTGCCGTCCCAGGTCAAGATGATGTCGTCCGGCTGCAAGCCGGCGGCATCGGCAGGAGAGCCGGGGACCACGCGGACCACTTTCGCCCCGGAGGCCGACTCCAGGTTTCCGCGGCGGGCGTCCCGTTCCGAGACCTCTTCCATTTGCACGCCCAGCCAACCGCGGCTGATACGGCCGGTATCGCGAAGCTGCCGATAGATGTCCTGGACCACGCGGCTGGGGATGGCGAAGCTGATGCCGCGATAGGCCTCCCCGAAGATGGCCGTATTGATGCCCACGATGCGACCCTTCATATCGACCAAGGGACCGCCGCTGTTGCCGGGGTTCAAGGCGGCGTCGGTCTGGAGGAATTCCTGATATCCGCCCGCATTGGTGGCCGCCCGGCGCTCCTTGGCGCTGATGATTCCCGCGGTCACGGTATGGCTCAGGCCGTACGGGTTGCCGATGGCCAGCACGGCATCGCCGACCTCCAATTGATCGCTGTCGCCCCAAGGCACGGCGGAGAGTCCCGCGGCGGAGATCTTCAGCACGGCCAGGTCGTTGACGGGATCGGCGCCCACCACGGCGGCGTTGTGGACGGTTCGCCCGTCGGCCAAGCGGACCGTGATCCGGGAGGCTTCGTTGATGACGTGGAAATTCGTGACCAGGTAGCCCTCCGGATCGACGATGACGCCGGATCCCATGCCCCCCTCCCGGAACTCCGGCTGGAAAAAGTGCCGCCATTCGTCGGGGACGGAGGCCGGCACGTCGCGGCGAACGGTTTCGATGCCAACGACCGCAGGAGACACGCCGCGGACGATCCAGCGGAAGCGTTCGCGGGGTTCGGGGGACTGGTCCAAGACCTGGCGGGCGACCTCGAACTCCGCCCGCAACTTACCCCGACTCCAAGCATGCGAAACGGCCTCCAGGAGGTAGGGGGCGGCCAGCAGAATGACCGGCATCAGCAGTACGAGCAGCAGCAAAGCGGGGCGGACGCGCTGCGGCGGATGCGGCACGGTGACCGGCGCGGGGCGCGGAGGTCGCGGCGAGAGGGGCGACTCGCCCACCGCCACGGCCGAGATCGGCTCCTCATCGCGCCACGTTTCGCGTTCGCTCGCCGGAGGGCTTCCTTCCTCTGGGGAGGGTCGATCCGGTCCGCTCTCGAAGACGCTCATGGCTTTCGTTCCAGCACTTGGCAAGGTATCCAAGATGGCATCAGGCGTCGCAAGGATGACGCCGACCTTCCAATCGGGCATACCCCGCGAGCCGCGCGAGTCCTCGCTCCTTCATTGTATCGTCCGGCCTCGCCCGAGGCGGCGGGAGATTTGTTGACGGTAAGCCAAAAATGACAATTACAATAAGTAGAGATGTGTAAAAGAAGCGTCTCGACAGGGGTGACGGACAAGCTGACAGCTCCACCATGAAGGTGGGCGGCGGCGAGTTGACTTGCCCGCGGCGTCCGTGCTTTGTGACAGCTTGATTTTTTAATTTTGGGATTATCCGACCTGCGGCCTTGTGAGCACGTCCCGGCAGATTCCCCAAAAACGGCCCCGTTGCCAACCCCTTTTTTAGCCATGACAAAGCACCAGCCCGCGGGGATGCGTCGCCTCTCGGGGATTGCGTTGCGTCTCCGCTGCATACCTCGCGGAGGGCGAAACACGGCACGCCCGGTTATCGTATCAGCTATTCAAAGCGTCCCCGCCGCTGCTCAAAGCGTCCGCGCGGTATCCAAAGCGTCGGCGCCTGCCTCGCGGAGGGCGAAACTCGGCTGGCAACGCGGCGCTGAGGTGGGACGGGTCGGGTCCGGCATGATTGCTACAACCGGTGCGTCGCGGATCGGCCGGCGACTGGTGTCATATCCGGATGCCCGGGCAATGTACGCACGCCCGGCGGCATGGGATACAATCGCAAGGATGGAGCTTTCCGGCGGCCGGCTCACGGAGCGGGGCCGGGTCGGGGAGTCCGCAAGGCATGACCTTCGGGCGAGAGTCGCGGATGGTCAAGACGAAGAATCTTTCCAAGCATTACGGCGATCCGCGCGGCGGCGTGGTTCGCGCCCTGGACGGGATCGACTTCGAGGCCCGGCCGGGGGAAATCTTCGGTTTGCTGGGTCCCAACGGGGCGGGCAAGACGACCGCGCTGCGGATATTGAGCACGCTGCTGCGTCCCAGCGGGGGGCGGGCGGTCGTGGCCGGCTTCGACTGCCTCCGCCATCCCGCCCAGGTCCGTAGAAACATCGGGTTCATGTCGGTCAACACGGCCGTCTACGACCGCATGACCGCTTGGGAAATGGTGGAGTACTTCGGCCTTTTGTACGGCTGGACGCGGGAGCAGCTCCGCCCCCGCATGGAGCATCTGTTCGACCGGCTGAAGATGAACGAAATCCGCGACATGCCGGGCGGGCGGATGTCCACCGGTATGAAGCAAAAGGTCTCTATTGCCCGGGCCTTGGTCCACGATCCGCCCGTGCTGATCTTCGATGAGCCGACCTCCGGCCTGGACGTGCTGGTGGCCCGCAATCTGTTGCAAACCATTCGCGAACTCCGCGACCAGGGCAAGTGCATCATCTTTTCCACGCACATCATGCGGGAGGTGGAGAAGCTCTGCGACCGCGTGGCGATCTTGTGCCGCGGGCGGATTCTCACGCAAGGGACCCCCGACGAGTTGCGCGAGCATTTCGGGGAGGATGACCTGGAGGAGATCTTCTTCCGGCTGATTACCGAGGCGGAGCTTGCCGAGAACGCGGAGCTTGCCGAGAACGCGGAGCCTGCCGCGGACGGCGGCGGCCGGGAACAAGCCGAACGCCCGACCGAGGACGGCTTCGGCCCGGCACCCGGCGGGGCGAGCGTATCGCCGGGCGCGGGGCCGAAGGCGGCGGGCGAGGGAATGAGGCGGTCATGACCGGGCGGAACGTGCGGATCATTTTCGAGCGGGAAATCCGCGATCAGTTGCGGGA
>JAAZNR010000634.1 GCA_012798155.1 Thermogutta sp.
AACCCCCTGGTGACGGGCGAGTCCCGTTTCGCGATCAAGCCGGCCGGGTACTCCGGGCGATTTCTCTATTCTAACCCGGCCGCGATTGGGGGACTAACCGATCGCGGCAAGAATCCGAGCACGGAACGCCCTGATCGCGATCGGCCGGGCTGCGATGCAAGCCTCCGTCCGTTCGACACCTGCCGAAAGCGAATCCGAAGGGAATCGGAAAGAAAAAAGGAAACCGTTCACGGGAACCGGCTTCATGCTTGCGATGAAAGCGGCGACAAATGGCCTGCCGCCTTTGGGGGTGGATGGGGGATACGTTTTTCGGCTCCCAGCGGCCCAGGGACGGCCACGCAGAATGAAGGGATGGAAACGCAGAGAACGCGGAGACGGAGAGAACACCGAGTTGCGGCCTGTCAATACTCCAAGGCGGAAGGCAGAAGGCAGAAGTTCCGCCTTCCGCATTCTGACTTCTGCCTTTCTTCTTTCTCCGCGCCCTCTGCGTTTCAAAAACAGCCTCTGCGCCTCCGCGTTCCAATGACAGCCCGGGCAGGGGCGTGAACGGCTACGAAAAAAGGAATCCAAAAGGGAGTATGCAGGTTGTCGCGATCCTGAGGATTGGATCGGCGGGCGACCCGGCGGCGCGCAGGAATTTCGCAATGCCTGCCGGCTCGGAACGGCAAAGCACAACCCACAATTGAGAAGATGACGGGCGAGCAACCCGAACAGGTCACCGGTCACTCGGCGAACCCCAGCCGGGTCCGCATCAAGAATCGCTTCAGGAAAGCCGCGCATGAGTACGCTGACCTTGCCCGACTCCGTGGTACCGCTGCCCAGCGACCCGGTCCTGGCCCACGCCATTGCCGCGGCCGTGCAGGAATCGCTGAGGATGTGCCAGGCCGAGACGCGACTGGTCGGTCTCACCACGGTACCGGTCTATGAACCGGGCAGCGTAACGGCCGTCATCGGTGTCCACGGAAAGGTCTCCGGCTTTCTGACCTTCAATACCTGCGAACAGGTGGCGCTCAACCTCGCCGAGGGATTTCTCCAGGAACCCATGGAGAAACTCAACGGGCAGGTCATCGACTGCGTGGGCGAGATCGCCAATGTGATTGCCGGCGGCGTGAAAAAGCGGTTGAGCACGACCGAGTGGGCCTTTCACTCCGTCACGGTCCCGTCGGTCATCGTCGGCCACAATTACCAAATCGCCTACGCCAAGGGCATCCAGTACCTGGCGGTCACCTTCGAGCACCACAACACCGACGCCTTCCTGTTGGAGCATCGGCTGTTGCAGGTGGCGGTGTCTCTCGTGCGGCTGTAGCCGAGGCCGGGCCGAGCGGCTCGCTCTCCCTCGGATCGTATCAACTCGCGCGGCCTGGGACGCCGCCCATGGCCGTCGCTTCGGCCGGATCACGTTTCACGCTCAACCCATCTTGCAGAAACCGGAACAGCCTTTCCACCGGTTGAGCGCCGATCACGCGGCGGAGCTTTCCGCCGGAACCTTGGGGCGGGAAGATCACCACTTGCGGCAAGGCCCCGCCCCCGGTGATCGCCCGCGCCAACTTCGTGTCTTGGTCGTAATCGACGCGGGCAAAGACGCCGTTCCTGAGAATGGGGCTTTTGGGGAGACTGGGGATCACGGTCTCTTCCATCTTCCGGCATGCGGGACACCACTCCGCGCCGACGAACACGACAAGCGGTAAATGCTCCTCTTGTGCCCGCCGATAGGCGTCCTTGTAGGAAACAAAGGACACCGCAGGCTTATCGGCCGCGTTCGGCAAGGCCGAATCGGCAGCCAAGACCACGCTGATCGCCGCCGCAAGGCTCGTCACAATTTCCAGAAACATGCGTTCATCTCCGCGGAGTGCAAAAACGGTCGCGATCTCGCGGATTCCGTTCCACAACATCGAAACGCACCAAAGGGGGGGTTGCCCGTCATGGGCATCCGCCGCCGACACGGCTTGCGGAAACCTCAAACTCTACCCGGATCCTTTCGCTTTGCAAGCTGAACGGATGGTCGCCCTGCTTGTGGCGCCAATCCGGCTAGCTGATCGTGCTACCCCCAGGTTGCATGCGATAACCCCTCTTTATGGTTTCTCGCGCCCCGAGAATTGCTGAATGGCATTTCCGCGCCGGGTTATTGCCGGAGCTCGATCCGGCAGGGAACTTTTGCCCGTCTCAAAGCGACAATAATCGCGGAGGTATGCAATGGGCAGCGGCACGCACATGGCGGAAAGCAGGCTGTTCCGCTGCGTCGGAGGGTTTTCTTGGTTGCAAACGAACGCGTCGGGAATTAGCTTAGAGAATTGGCGGGAGATTGGATGTTTAACAAGGCTGCGGAAGGTATTCGGCGGCCCTTCCTCGTCGGCGGCGCGAGAGTTTGGTTCGCCGAATCACCGATTGCCGGCCGACGCTTTTTCGAAACTCGACAATTCACTTTCGGTAGTCATTTCGGTAGTCACTCCCGGTAGATGAAGCTCATTCCGAGAAGATGAACCAAGTCTCGGTAGATGAAGCCAGTCATGCTCGGTAGATAAAGCAAGCTTCAAGATCGCGATCTTGTCCTGCGAGGAGAACGTCCATGTTGCGCGCGGTACGTACTAGCCGGGGTTGGGTAGCGGCGGTCGCCTTCTCGGCGGCTTGCATGGTGCTGGGATGGTCGAACGAGGCCTCGGCCCAGGTCACGTTGACCGACGGCTCGGCGGTCGGCGGCGTGATGATCGATCCCAGCGGATTGGTGCGGAACGCTTCGCCCGACCTTTTGCGCGAGGCGCGGAAGGTTTGGGAGGAAAACCGGGTTCAGCCGCCGCAGGAGTTGAACCAAGCCGCGGCTCGGCGTAGCATCTCGCTTCGCAAGCTGGACGCCGAGCTTTCCGCGTGCCTGCGAGCCGGCCGACCTATTCCGGACGAGATCGCCCTGCTGGGCGGCCTGACGCGCATCGAGTACGTGCTGGTCTACCCGGAACGGAACGATATCGTGCTGGTGGGACCTGCCGAGGGCTGGAAATACAATGACCGCGGCGCGATCGTAGGAAGTGAATCGGGCCGGCCGATCCTGCTTCTGGATGACCTCGTGACCGTGCTCCGCGCCGTCTTCGCCCCGCAACCTTCCGTGATCAGTTGCTCTATCGACCCGACGCCGGAAGGGGTTCGGGCGGTGGCTGCGGTGACGCGGGGACTCCGCGGCCCCGTCAATCCCGCCGCCGTGGCGCAAATGAGCGCCCAGGCCGCCGGCCCGCAGCAGGTCACGCTCAGCGGCATCCCGGCCGACAGCCATTTTGCCCGCGTCTTGGTCGCCGCCGATTACCGCATGAAGCGGATTTCGATGGGCGTGGATCCTTCTCCCGTCCCCGGTCTGACCAGTTTCGTGTCGTTGGTTCAGGGGGCTTCGCGGGCACCCGGCGGCCCCATGCCGCGCTGGTGGCTGGCCCCGGACTACGAACCGCTGCTGAAGGATGAAGCGGGCATGGCATGGAAGCTGCAAAAGGCGGCCGTCAAGACGATGGTGGAGGCCGACATCTACTCCGCCCAAGGGACGCGGGAAAAGACCGTCGAGGCGGCGCCCGTCCATCGTCGCTGGGCCGAGATGATGACCGCCCACTACGAGAAGCTGGCCTTGGCGGAACCGGTCTTCGGCCAAGTCCGCAACTGCATGGATTTGGCGGTCACGGCGGCGCTGATCCGCAACGAAAACCTGCTCGGCAAGGCGGGGATGCAATTGCCCGCCCTGATCGGCCAAGAAGTCCCCACCGCTCAACTTCCCGCTCCCAAGGCCGTCCCGGCCGAGGCCGTCTTCGCCCACGTCGGACGAAGTTGGATGTTCGTGACCGGCGGCGTGATGATCAATCCGTGGGAAATCGCGGGCCGGTCCCAGACCGATGGCTCGCTGGCAAACGCCCGGACCGAAATCGCCTATCCCGACGGCGACGCCTGGTGGGCCGACTGAACCCCCGTCCGGAGTCTCCGCCTAGCGACCCAGTGGGACGGGTTGAGGACGCAAATCTCGCCGCCGTTCGGCACGGCGGCTTTTTTTCCGCGCGTCCGCTTTCTCCGCGCGTCCGCCCAAGCCCGGCACGTTCGCGACAAGGCCGGACAAGGCGGACTCGCGAGGACCCCGGAAGGCCGCAAGATGGGCGGAATCGTCGCCAAGAGCGAATCAGCCGCCGATTCGTTGCGGACGCATCAATAGATTCCGAGGGCGTCGCGGGCATCGTCGGACATTCGGTCCGGCGTCCAGGGCGGCGAGAGCACCACCTCCACCGAGACCTCGCCCACTTCCTCGCCCAATTCGCGGAGGACGTCCTTGACGTCGCGGACCATCTGCGGTCCGGAGGGGCAGGCGGGACTCGTCATGGTCATCTTCACGTAAATGTCGGTCTTGTCTTCCCGCGGCGTTACCCGCACCTCATAAATCAGACCCAAGTCCACGACGTTGAGGAACAGCTCGGGATCGGTCACCTGCTTGAGTGCCTCGAAGACCGTCTGCTCGCAAATCGCCACGATCGGTGCTCCTCCTATCAAGCGTTCTTCAGCCTATCGACCATTCTTCAGCGCGTGCGGGGAAGAGCCGTTCGGTTCTAGTTCCCGAGGGAAGGTTCTACTTTCCGAAGCGCAGTTCTATTTGCCGAAGGAAGGTTCCACTTTCCGAAGCAAGCGCGCACAACAGTTATCGTGTATTTCTTTCTTGTCGCACAAGGGGAAGCACGCCGCCCCATCGCGCGGTGGGATCATGATTCCTCATTGAGGCGGACGAAGACGTCGTCGCCGCGGACGATGACCTCATGGGCCGGCGTGGATTTGACCGCGGGCATGGTCTTGGCGCGGCCGGTGCGGATGTCGAATTGCGCGCCGTGGCGGGGACAAATGATGGTGTGCCCCCGCAGATCGCCCTCGGCCAAGGGACCCCCGTCGTGGGTGCATACGTCGTCGATAGCCCAGAACGTACCCGAGACGTGAAATAGGGCAATGAACCGCCCGTTGACCTCGAAGGCCGCCTTGCCCGGGTCGGGGAGATCGGACTTCTTGCATACGAAAACGGGTTCTCCCAAGGACGATTCTCCGTAAAGTCGTTGATTCCCGGAGCCTTCCGCCCCGGCACATCCCCTAACACACCCGCACATCTCCTAACACGCCACACTTACCGAAGTTCCCGCCCCCAAACGTTTAACTGGACTTTTGCAAACTGCTCCCATCTCCCTCTGGTCCCCTCTCCCTCTGGGAGAGGGACAGTGGGTGAAGGCTTGGCGAAGTTAGGCAATCACGGCAAGCCGTTTTCGCGCCTAATTGCCCTCACCATAACCCTCTTCCAAGGCGGACGAGAACTTGTCACGACAATTTGCAAAAGTCCAGGTTTAATGGTACTCGCGGACCTTTCGCCCGATGACTTCCGCGAGGGCCTCGCGGACGCTGTCGATGGTAATCCTGTCGAAGACCTGCTGGAAGAAGCCGGTGACGATCATGCGGGCGGCCTCCCTCTTGGTCAGGCCGCGGGTCTGTGCGTAAAAGATTTCCTCATCGTCCACCCGGCCTGCCGTGGCCCCGTGCGTGCAGCGGACGTCGTCGGCGAGAATCTCGAGACCGGGAATGCAGTCCGTTCGCGCGCGATCGCTGAGGATGAGGTTATCGTTCCGCTGATAACCGTCGGTCTTGATCGCTCCCTCATCCACGCGAATCATGCCCCGCCAAACGAGGTGCGATTGATCTTGCAGGGCCCCTTTGTACAAGAGATCGCTGCGGGTGAAGGGTTGCTTATGGTGCTGCAACGTATGGTACGCCAGGTGCCGGCGGTTTTCGGTGAACATCACGCCGTTGACCACCGCCTCGGCATTCCTTCCGTCGAGAATCAAATGCTGATTGACCTTGGCCAGAAGACCGCCCAAGGCCCCCAGCGTCCATTCCAAATAGGCCCCCTCTTGGAGCACGGCCTTTTGATGGGCGAAATGCCAAACTGCTTCGTTCCAGTTCTGTAGATTGACGAAGCGGAGCCTGGCCCCCGGCTTGAGGAGGATTTCGATCCCGCCGCAGTACAGCCCGGGTCCGCTCGCATCGACGCTCGCCGTCTCCGAGACCAGGGTCGCCTCGGCCCCTTCATCGAGGACGACCAGCAAGTGGCCCAGGTCGGACTGGTCGGCTTCCAGCGCGGAGAGGAGGAACAACGGTTCATCGACCTTGACGCCGGGGGGAATGTAGCAGAACCCTCCTCCCGTCCAAAACGCCGCGTGCAAGGCGGCGAAGCGGTCGTAGCCCGCGTCCAGAATGGAGAACAGGTGCTCGCGGACCAGCTCCTCGTGGGGGCCGAGGGCGGCATCCTCCAGACAATCGAAAACCACGCCCTGATCGGCATACTTCGGCGAAAGCTCGCCCGCCACCTTCCGACCGTTGACCGTCAGCAATCGCCCCGCGGGAGACAGCAGCGGCCCCAAAACGGAGGTGACTTGCGGCGCCGCCTGCGGGACCGGACTGAGCGGCCCGAAACGATGCAGACGGAACATCCGCAAGGGCGTCCGCCGCCATTCCTCCATCCCGGAGTCGGGCAGCGGGAGACTCTCGCAAATCTCCATCGCTCGGCGCCGCATGGCCGACAGCCACGCCGGCTGTTTCCGCACGGCGATCCGTTCCTCGAACTGTTCGCGCGTGAAGCCTTGATTCGAGACCGCGGAAGAAGTCGAACTCATGTGTGAAGTTTCTCGGGTAAATACACGGACAGTGCGGGTGCTGATGAACTCCGCGGACGGCATTAGTTTTACTGCGCAGGATCGCCGAAACCGTTTACCGATCTTACGCAGACTCACAAGACTGCGTATCCCAGTTTTCCCATCTTCTTATCCTGCGGAGTAAAATTAGGACTGGCAAGGACCGCGGTTTCCGGCGCGCCGAGGATCGGCCGAGGGGCCGCCGCCTGCCGCCCCGCTCAGCCCACGCTCCCCTCCATTTGCAACGAAATGAGCCGGTTCATTTCGACGGCGTATTCCATCGGCAACTCCTTCACCAGAGGCTCGATGAAGCCGGCGACGATCATCGTCCCCGCCTCGGCCTCGGTCAGGCCGCGGCTGCACAGGTAGAAAAGCTGCTCCTCCCCGATCTTGGAGACGCTAGCCTCGTGACCGACCATCACGTCCTGCTCTTCCAATTCGATGTAGGGGTAGGTATCGCTGCGGCTTTGGGGGTCGAGGATCAAGGCATCGCAGACTACGTTAGCCTTGGATTTCTTGGCCCCGCGATCGATCTTCACCAAGCCGCGATAGCTGGATCGCCCGCCGCCCTTGGAGATCGACTTGGAGACCACGCGGCTGGAAGTATGGGGGGCGCAGTGCACGACTTTGGATCCGGCGTCCTGGTGCTGGCCGCGATTGGCGAAGGCGACCGAAAGGATTTCGGCCCGCGCGCCCGGCTCCAGCAGATATACGGCCGGGTATTTCATCGTCAGCCGGCTGCCGAGGTTGCCGTCCACCCATTCCACCAAGGCGTCGCGATAGGCCGTCGCCCGCTTGGTGACCAAGTTGTAAATGTTGTTGGCCCAATTCTGGATGGTGCTATAGCGAACGCGCGATCCGGCCTTGGCGATCACCTCCACCACCGCCGAGTGCAAGCTCTCGCTGCTGTAGGTGGGGGCGGTACAGCCTTCCACGTAATGGCACGACGCCCCCTCATCGACGATGATCAGCGTCCGCTCGAACTGGCCCATCTGAGCCGCGTTGATGCGGAAGTACGCCTGCAAGGGAAACTCGATGTGGACGCCGGGCGGCACGTAAATGAACGACCCGCCCGACCAGACCGCCGAATTCAAGGCCGCGAACTTGTTGTCCGTGGGCGGGATGACGGTGGCAAAGTACTCGCGAACCAGGTCCGGGTATTCGCGGACCGCCGAGTCCATGTCCGTGAAGATCACGCCCTGCTTGGCCAGATCTTCCCGCAGAGAGCCGTACACGACCTCGCTCTCGTATTGCGCCTTGACGCCCGCCAGAAATTTGCGCTCCGCCTCCGGAATCCCCAATCGCTCGAAGGTCTGCTTGATGTCATCCGGCACATCTTCCCAGGAATGCCCTTGGCGGTCGGTGGGCTTGATGTAGTAGTAGATGTCCTGAAAATCGATGTCGATCTTACCGCCCCAGGTGGGCAGCGGCTTGGACTCGAAGATTTCCAGGGCCTTCAGGCGAAAATCTCGCATCCAGGCGGCTTCGCCCTTGATCTCCGAGATCTCGGCGACGACCCCCGCGTTCAAGCCCTTTTTGGCCTTGAACACGTACCGCTCTTCACTGCGGAAATCGTACTTGTTGATTTCGCCGAGAAGTTCGCGCGTTTCAGGGGTCATGAAGGAGTTCCTTATTTCTGGGTCCGGAGGCGGCGAAACCGCGGCCGGGCCGGCTGCCATGGACGTTTACCTTTCCCACTCGTACACGCACCCGTTTCGCGGCGAGCGCCCCCACGCCGCGGCGGCGCCTAGCGCGTGTATTGCTCGGCCGGCATGGAGGCCTCCTCGGCGGCCGCCTCGGGATACTTGCGACGAATCTCTTCGTAGCCCGAGGCGTGCAGGGACTCGGCCAACTCCCGCCCTCCGGTCTCGACGATCCGCCCGCCCAGCATGACGTGCGTAAAGTCCGGCGGATTGTGTTCCAGCAATCGCTCGTGGTGCGTGATGATCAAAAGGCCCATCTCGCGGCCGCCGATCTCGGCGATGCTCTGGCTGGCCAACCTCACGGCGTCCACGTCCAGGCCGCTGTCCGTCTCATCCAGCACGGCGAAGCGGGGGCGGAGCATGGCCATCTGAAGAATCTCCGCGCGTTTCATCTCGCCGCCCGAGAACCCTTCATTGACGTATCGCCGCGCGAACTCCGGGTCCATCCGCAATTGGTCCATCTTTTCGCGCAGCTCCTTGCGGAACTCCCGCATCGCGATCAGCTCCTCGCCCTCTTTCCGCTGCGGGTTGCGGATGTTGCTGACCGCGTGCCGCAAGAAGTCGGCGACGCGCACGCCGGGGACCGCCACCGGCCGCTGAAAGGCCATGAACAGGCCCATCCTGGCCCGTTCGTGCGGCTCCAACTCCACCAGGTTGACGCCGTCCAACTCGATCCGCCCTCGAGTGACCTCATAGCGCGGGTGCCCCATGACGGCCAGGCCGAGCGTCGTCTTGCCCGAGCCGTTGGGCCCCATCAAGGCATGGATCTCACCCCGCCGAATCTCGAGGTTCACGCCCTTCAGGATGGGCTTGCCGTCCACGGAAACGTGCAGATCGATGACGGAAAGTACGTCGCGATTCATTTGCTCTTCGCTCTATTTATTTGCTCTTCACTCTCTGGTGATGAAAAACGAGCTGAACGTCTTGCACCGGAACGAAACCCGAGTGCTGCGGCAACGGCGGTTGCCCCTCGCCGAAAGACGGAGACGAACCCTTGCCGGGCCGCGTGATCCGCCGGTTTTGGATCATCTCTTGCAGCCGCATCAGGCCTTCCAGCAAGGACTCGGGCCGGGGAGGACAGCCCGGCACGTACACATCCACCGGGACGACCAAGTCCACGCCCTTGACCACGTGGTATCCGTATTCGAAGTACGGCCCGCCGCCCAGCGTGCAAGCCCCCATGGCGATCACGTATTTCGGATCGGGCATCATCTCGTAAAGCCGGGAGACCCGGCTCGCCATCTTGAACGTCACGGTGCCGGCCACGATCATCAAATCCGATTGCCGCGGCGTGGCGCGAAAGGCCCCCGCCCCGAACCGATCGAGATCATAGCGGCTCGCGCCCGTCGCCATCATTTCGATGGCGCAGCAGGCCAAACCAAAGGTCATGGGCCAGAGGCTCCCCTGTTTGGCCCAATTGACGGCCTGCTCCAGGCTGGTGATCACCAGGCCTTCCTCATATCTTCCTTCAATCCAGGGTTGCGTCATTCCGGAATGCCCTGTTCGGTACTCCTCCAGCGCCGCGAGACGCCCGTCCGACGGTGGGAAACCCCGGCAGCAATCCGGGCGACGTCCGCCGACTTCCCCTATGCCAGTATAAATCAAGGGTCGGCCGGCTCAAACCGGCAGCAAGCCCCGCCGTCGAGACGACACTCGGTGAGCAGCATATCGCTGCCCAGCAATTCGGACAGATACGCCAATTCCACTTGACAAACGTCGCGGTCACTCTCGGCCAGTTCCGGATAGGGACATGCCCGGGCGACCAGGGTGGGCGAGCCGCGGGGCCCACTCGGTTTGTCCGCCACGCCGGCCGCGGTAGGGACGTCGGCACGCGCCCCTTCGCCGCCGCCTTTCGCCGCGCTGCGACGCGGCGAACCGCCGCCGACGGAAGACGATCCGTTCTGCCACATTTCGAAGGGGATTCGCCGGCCTTCGAGGAGCAGGATCAGCGATCGCATCCTTTCGAGCGTACTCCCTCCCGAGATCTCACCTTGGTAGAGCCTCGCCAGCTCCCTCGCCACGCCGCGCAAGACCTGCTGCTTGACGCCCGCATCCTGGATGCCCTGAACGCCGCGCCAAAGGGCCAACGCCAGATCGGTGAAATTGGAACCGACCTGAAGCATGCCCTTGCGAGTCAGCTTGTAAACGTGCCGCGGACGCCCCCGGCCCTCCCGAACCGACTCCCAATCCACCGCCCCGTCGGCAACCAGCCGCGAGAGCCGTTGACGGATGGCCGTGTCGGTAACTTGAAAGGACTCCGCCAACTCCGAGATCGTACGCGGCCCCGAGACCCGCAGCAATTCGAGAACGTCTAGATCGGACTCACCAAAATTCCAACTCATCCTGCGGACTCCAAGGCAATCCCCTGCACAACTTATTTTATCTATTTGTTGCCAGCCGCCAGATCCAACCGCAGCGTGTGGGCGTTTTAACGGCCTTGCGGCCGCGCATGATCCCTGGCGATCCGGATCCCCGGCGATCCAAGTTCTGTTGCCCAGGCTATAATGCATCGTATACATTAAACGCATTTAAGACAAGGAGAATTGCAGAAACCAGCCTCCGCCCGGAGGAGCCGGCATTTCGGAGAATCCAGCTTGAGAATGGCATGATCGACAGGTTATTCTGGTTATTTCATGGTAACCGTTCACGGCGATTGTCCCCATGCTTGCGGGGAAGCCTGAAAAAATGGGCTGTTCCGGTTTGAGGTGCACGAAAGTTTTTTGAGGCGTGCCGCTAGTGCGACCGAAGTAACGCGAAAGCAAGAGGTCATAGGATTGCTCCGTGATGTACGCGACAGCAGGGCAAGCTTGCGGGTCCTCCGTGTTTCGCACCCAGAACCGGAAGAGCAAAAAATGGGACTGTTTCCTTCGGGCGTGACTAGGCTGGGTGCTTTTTCGGCCCGCCACGGCGCGGAAGACGGGCCTCCCGGCGGCCCGTGAACACCCTTGGGGAATGAAAAGATGGAAACCCAGAGACGCTGAGAACGCAGAGCGGCAGCGAGCGCATCTTCCGTCGTGCGCTCCGCGTCCTCCGCGTTTCAAAATCCGTGCCGTTTGGACCCTTGCGTTTCAAAAACAGACCGGGCTGGCGCGTGAACGGCTACGTCCGCTGGTAGTCGCCGCACGAGCAGCCTATCGACCGCAAGCCGGACATCCACGACGGCGGGCGGGTGAATATGAGTCCGTTGATGGCGTCTGACCTGCCCGGCGGCCGCGGCGGCGCGGGCATACTTTGCCGGAGGCCCAACATCGAGTGGAAGAAAGACCGCGGCAAGGAGCCGGAGCGACCGAAGGCCGGGTACCCGTGGTTCCGGGGCCGACACGAGAAGCGGTTCTGGGGCCGGGACGAGAAGACGGCGGACTTCGCCGGCGGCGGCAAGTTCGACGGCAACCGCTGGAACGCCTGCGATGACACCAACCGCTGGAACGCCTGGCACTACACGACCAAGACCAAGCAAGCCGCCCGCGACGCGGCCGGAAAAGGAATGCCATGATCACACGGCTATATGTGGACAATTACAAGTGCCTTGTGAACTTTGAGCTTCACCTCGATGAGTTGACGCTCCTGTTGGGGCCGAACGGTGTGGGCAAGACATCCGTTCTTGATGTGATGTTCGCCCTGCGGCGGCTGCTCAGCGGCGAAGCCAAGGTGACCGACCCTGACGTCTTTCCCGCAAGGACGCTGACCCGCTGGCAGCAGCGCGACAAGCAGGTGTTCGAGGTTGACGTGGTGCTGGACGGGGATGAACTGCGGTATCGGCTCGAGGTCGAGCACCAGGAAAGGGGCCGAAGGGCGCGGATTTCGCTGGAGCGACTGGAATCAAATCGCGCACCCCTGTTTGAGTTCAAGATGGGGGAGGTGCACCTCTACCGCGACGACCATTCCCCAGGGCCGACGTTCGGGGCGGATTGGTCGGAGTCGGCCCTGGCTCGCGTGCCGCCGCGCAACGACAATACCCGCGTCACGCGGTTCCTGGACTTCGTGCGGAAGCTGATCGTCTGCGGTTTGTACCCCGCAAACTTCCAAACGGAATCGACGACGGAAGACCCGGTGCTCCAGCGCGATGCCCGGAACTTCTCCGCCTGGTATCGGCATGTTCTTCTGGAGCGACAGGAACTCGTGCCCGAGTTCACGAAGGCACTGCAGGAGGTGATCGACGGCTTCCGCGGTATCCGCATGGAGAAGGTTGGCTTGGATACGCGGGCGTTGATGGTCATGTTCGACCAATTCGGAGAGCGCTACGAGTTGCGGCTCGACGAGATTTCCGATGGCCAGCGGGCGCTGATTGCCTTGTACGCATTGGTGCGACTGGTTGCCGGGCAAGGCTACACCCTCTTTCTGGATGAACCGGACAACTATATCGCCCTGACGGAGATTCAGCCCTGGCTGATTGAATTGGCCGATGCGTGCGGCGAGGGTGTGCCGCAGACGGTGCTATGTTCTCATCACCCGGAGCTGATCGACTACCTCGGAGGCGACCGTGGATGGGTGCTGAAGCGCGAGACATCGGGCGTGACGGTCGTTCGGCCCGCAAGGGAGTTGGCAGTCGAGGGCGGACTGAAGCTGTCGGAGGTGATTGCGAGGGGGTGGGAGCAATGAGTCGCAACGTTCAACTGGTCCTGCTTTGCGAGGACAGGCAGCACGAGGCATTCGCCCGGCGATTCCTGGAGAAGGCGGGGTGGCCTACACGGCGACTGCGAGTTCAAATCGCTCCGCAGAGCCGAGGGTCGGCCGAACAATTCGTTCGCGAGCGATTTCCCCCGGAATTGTCGGCGTACCGATCGAAGCGCCACCAAGTGGCGCAAGGTCTCGTGGTGGTCATAGACGGCGACGAGAGGGGCGTTCATGGGCGGTTGACGGAACTCGCCGACGCTTGCCAAGACCGGAACGTCCAGCCGCGCCAGCCCGGTGAGCGGGTGGCGATCTTTGTCCCTACGCGGAACATCGAGACCTGGCTTGCCTACCTGGATGGGCAGACCGTCAACGAAAACGATCCCTATTCCCGACTTGCGCGCGAGCGCGACTGCCGGCAGCATGTTAAGCGGCTCTACGAGATGTGCCAGCAAGGTGCTTTGCGATTACCGGCTCCGCCATCCTTGCAAGCAGCTTGCGACGAGTATCGCACACGGCTTCGGCCGGAATGAATAGGAACGAACACGCCATGACCTTGCTCGAAGCAGTTCGGAGTTCCCCGGCCCATGCCGCGCCATATAACCCCGGCGACGTGGCGGCACCGGCGGCCGTGCCGTGGACCGACGCCGATCGCCGGCGCCGGCCGGTGGTCAGGCAATCGCCCGTTCTCATGCGGGAACTCCTGAAGCCGGGCGGCTATGACCCGGCGGCGGGGACCGGGCCGGCGATCCGGCCGCGGTGCGCGATCGAGCCCGGAGCTTACCGAGCGGAAAATCAGCCCACCCTCACGTGACAGGGACTCGAACCGATGCAGGACTTCCGACCCAGGGATAGCTGGACGAGCCGGATCGGCGTCATCCTGGCCGTGACCGGGAGCGCGGTGGGACTGGGCAATTTTTTGCGATTTCCCGGTTTGGCGGCCAAATACGGCGGCGGCGCGTTCATGGTCGCCTATCTTTGCGCCTTCCTCCTGCTGGGCTTGCCCATCGCCTTTGCCGAGTGGTCCATGGGGCGTTACGGGGGGAGGCACGGCTTCAATTCCTCGCCGGGCATCTATCGCCTGGTCTGGAAAAGCCGCATCGCCCCGTACTTCGGCATCCTGGCCATGATCGTCCCCGTCTGCATCTACATGTACTACGTGTATATCGAGGCCTGGTGTCTGGCTTATTCGGCGCGATACCTGTTTGGAAGGATGGATTTCGGCGCCGATCCCTCCGGTTACGAGCGGTTCTTCGCGCAATTCGTGGGAATCCACGCCCACGGCGAATCCTTGAGCACTCCCGGGGAGGGCCTCCTAGGCTCCGCCGTCTTCTTTCTGATCCTGTGTTTCGTGCTCAATTTCACGCTCATCTACCGCGGGCTGAGCAAGGGTATCGAGTGGTTCTGCCGCTGGGCCATGCCCGCCCTGGTCGTCTGTGGCCTTCTGGTGCTGATTCGCGTCCTGACGCTCGGCACGCCCGACCCCGCCAAGCCGGATCAAAACATCCTCAACGGCCTGGGTTACATGTGGAACCCGGTCAAACCCGGCACCACTTTTTGGCAGGAACTGGCCAACGCCGAGATGTGGATGGCGGCGGCAGGTCAGATTTTCTTTTCGCTCTCGGTCGGTTTCGGCATCATCATCACGTATGCCAGCTACGTCAAAAAGGACGACGACATCGCCCTTTCCTGTTTGACCGCCTGCGCCGGCAACGAGTTCTGCGAGGTGGCCCTGGGCGGTCTGATCACAGTGCCCGCGGCGTTCGTCTTTCTGGGGCCGCAAGTGGTCCAGAATCCGCCCGGCACCTTTGGATTGGGGTTCATGGCCTTGCCGCACGTCTTCAGCCAGATGCCGCTGGGCAATGTCGTCGGGTTTCTGTTCTTCTTCCTCTTGTTCCTGTCGGCCGTCACCAGTTCGCTTTCCATGTTGCAACCGGCGGTGGCCTTCCTGGAGGAGGGTTTGGGGCTGCATCGCAAGGCCTCCGTCGCCCTGCTGGGCTTCATCACGGCCTTGGGATCTACCGGCGTGGTCTTCTTCTCCAAGGATTTGCTCGCCCTGGACACCCTCGACTTTTGGATCGGCACGTTCTGCCTGTACGCCCTGGCGGCGTTCCAGACCATTCTCTTCGGTTGGGTCTTGGGCGCGAAATCGGGCATGGCCGAGTTGCGACGCGGGGCGGAAATCCACATCCCCGAGTCCCTCCGCTACGTCATCCAATACGTCACCCCAGTCTATCTTTTCGTGGTCTTCGGATTCTGGTTGCGACAGAATATCTTCGCCGCCGGCGCGGAGGGTCAACCGAATCGCCTGAGGCAACTCGTCACGGACCCGGTAGCGGCGGCGGTCATGATCTTCGTCGCGGCGGTGGCCGTCCTTTTCGGGCTTTTCATCGCCCAGGCCGTTCGCAATTGGCGGCGAGCCGAGGCCGCCGCAGAGGAGGTGGCAATATGACGCCGGGCGGCTGGATCGTGATGATTCTTTCGGTCGGCGGCGCCACCGCCCTTTTGGCGTGGTGCCTCTACAAGGTTTTGAGCACGCCCGGAAGCGAACAACACCTCCACGGTCAAGTGGACATGCACACGCCCGACATGGACTCGCCCTGAGACCGCCCGGCGGATGCGCTCAACAGGCGGGCGGGCCGCGGCGCTGCGCCATTTTGGCCCGCACGGCGCCCACCACGGCGGGCGGGAGAAATCGCGACAACTCCGCATCCGACGCCACCGGGGCGATCTCCTTGATCAAGGAGCTGGCAACGTGCGCCAACTCGCCGTCCGCGATCATGAACAGCGTCTCCACGTCGGGAGCCAAACGCCGGTTGGCCATCATCATCGTGAATTCGGCGGCGATGTCGGTGATGGGGCGAACGCCGCGGATCATGACCCGGGCCCCGCATTCCCGCACGAAGTTTACCGCCAAGCCGCGAAACGGGCGGATTTCCACGTTGCTCAAGCCCTCGGTCGCCCGGCGGATCAACTCGATCCTCTCCTCGGCGTCGAACATCGGATCTTTATGGATGTTGACGCCGATGCCCACGATCAAGCGGTCGAACAGCCGGCTCGCCCGCTCCATCACATTCAAATGCCCCAGCGTCACCGGATCGAAAGACCCGGGATAGACCGCAACTCGAGGGTTCGGCTCGGACATGGAATTGCCGCCTTTCCATCCTGTCCCGTCGTAAGTTCGCGCCGCACGATTCCGCCCTAATCATCGCTCCGCGGCAAGGCCTCTCCGTCCTGCCCGCGATCTCGGACCGAAGCATCGCGCAGCCTTTGCGCAAAGTACCCGAATCCGTAGGGAAATCTCCGGCAGATCAAATCGATGCCGT
>JAAZNR010000635.1 GCA_012798155.1 Thermogutta sp.
CGGCGTCCTTGCCGTCGAGATAGCCGCCCGGCTGGACTTCCTCGACCGTGTAAAGGCCGGGATAGAGGCCGGTCACGCTCCAGGAGCCGTCGGGCTGGGTCGCGGTTTCGAACGTCATGGCGGCCGAAAATGCGTCCGCCGCGCGAGTCACGCGAATGGTCGTGCCGGGGATGCCCGACTCGCTCGACTCGCGCGCGCCGTCGTCGTCGGCGTCGTGATAGACATGCCCGGCAAGAGACGCCGGCTGGACCTCCGCGAAATCGTTGCGAAGACTCTCTTCGCCGCCCAGCAGGGTGATCGCGGTGATGGTGTCGGCGTCCGCGACGCTGCCGCGGGCATTGCCCTCCACGGTCCCCGCCCGGGCCCCGACGCTCAGGTAACCGCTGGGCTGCATTTCCACCAGGCGATACGTGCCGGGCGTCAAGTCCTCGAAGCGGTAGTTTCCCGCGGCGTCGGTTACGGTTTGGGCGACGAAGGCATAGCTTCCCGCCTCCTCCCGCCACAGTTGCACCGTGACCCCCGGCAGCCCCGGCTCATCGGCGTCCGTCCTGTTGTTCAGGTTGGGGTCCACGAAGACCTTGCCCGCGATGCGAACCGGCAGCGGCACCTGCTCCAGCTCGAGGAAGGCCCCTGCCGTGCGGACCGGATGGGGCGAATCCAAAGGCGGCAAGTAGCTGTCAGGAGGCAACTCCAGGCCCGATCGGTCCAGGTTCGCGTCGTAGGCATCCAGGAACACATCCGTCCCCGCAGCCTCGTAATAATGCGGGGCGGCGAAGGCGACGTGCAACCGCGACCCCTCGAATTCGTTGCCCTCCGCCACGGCGTTGGGTCCGAGGAAGCCCATCTCATCCACGTCGATGGAGAATACGAAGCGATCGCCCGCGTCGAAGCCCGTAAACTCCAACACCAGCGTCGTACCGCCGTCCTCCACGGCTACGCGATAGTCGTCGATGCCCGACTGAGACACGACCGCGAAGGGGACGGCTCCGAAGGCCCCCAGGCCGCCCGGCGCGGTATCGAAAAAGGTGTCGCCGATGGTCAAGCCGTCGCCCAGCTTATCGGTTTCCATGACCAGCCGGGTCAGTTGGGTGCCGGGCGAGCCGCCCTGAAAGGTGATTTCGAGGGTGTCGCCGACGGCGTCGTTTCCGCCCGCGTCCTCGTAGTAAATCATGCCCGCCTGAATGGGCGAAGCGGAGAGGTACAGCCGCGGTTCCATGGCCTCCAGCCGGCATCGCCGATAGCCCCGCGCATTCGATCCCCGCGAGGAAACGGACGGTCGCCGCGGACGGCGCGAATTCCACATGCGGCGTAATAACTTCACGTTGAACCTCCGTGTCGGTTTCTCATTCGGCGGCCGTGCGTCCGGACCGCCGGATCGCCCTGAGCTTCAAAGGGGATCGCGTTATCTGTTTTCTTGACGCTCCGTCGTTCTTGACGTTTCATCCTTGCGGCTCGGTCTTTTAGGCTCGGTCCTTTCGGCTGGGTATTTTCGGCTCAGCCCTTTCCACTCGGTCTTTTCCGCTCGCTCTTTTCGGCTCGGTCCGCCGCGCCGTCGCAAACGCGGAGGAAGCATGCCCTCGGCGAATCGCCGCCCGGCCGAGCGTGTCGCCTATCGCAAAGGTTCGGGCAAAACGCGGCGCCGCTCCGAGACGAAGGGACCGCGGTCGAGCCGCCAAAACTGGGCCGTCGTGTCGAAGCTGCCGGAAGCCAAGACGTCCTGCTCCGCCAAATAACTCAGGCACGCGATCGTGCCGGTATGCCCTCGCAAGTCGGCAACGGCGGAGCGCGAGGCCGCGTCATAGACCACGATCAGATTCTCGGTGGTGCCGACCGCCAAGCGATCGGTGCCGCAAAACGCCAAGACGGTGACGGCCCCCGAGGGCAGCTCCCAGCGATCGACCGTAGCGCGGTTCACGAGGTCATAGAAGATGACGGCGCCCTCATCCCCGCCCGCCGCCAAAAGCTTGCCGTCCGGCGAGAACGCCAACGCCCGCAAACGCCGATGCGAGAGCGGCAGGTCGCCGGCCGGTCGCAAGTCGGCCACGGTCCACAGCCGCACGTTGCCGCTGCGTCCCGTCGCCGCCAAAAACTTGCCGTCGGGAGAAAACGCAATCGCCCGTAAATCGGCCGACCCGACGGGCAGTTCGGCTGCCACGCGACCGGTGGCGACATCGAGAATCCAGACCGTAGGCTCGAAGCCCGCCACCGCCAGGGATCGCCCGTCGGGGCTGAATTTCACGGCCCGCAAGGCCGAGTTCGCGACCTTGACCCGTTTGGCCGAGGTCGCAGCGGCGAGGCTGCCCAAGGTCACCGTTCCCAATCCGTCCGCGGCGGCGAACCATCGCCCGGTCGGATCGGCGTCAAGGGCATGGACCCATTCCTCGCCGGGCACGGTGAAGAGCAGGCGATCGCCCCACGCCTCGTAAACACGGATTTTCCGGTCGTCGCCCGCCGTCAGCAGCAGCCCGGCACGGGGTTCGGCGGCAATGGCCGTCACGACGGCCGCCGGCACACCGCCCTCCCGCCGCGAATCGACCGTGCGAAACGAGCTGAAGGCGGCCGTTTGGGCGGCGGCAAAGGGCGTGCCGTCGAGCACGACTAGCAGGGCGACCGCCAACGCCGCCTGCAAGCCGGGGCAGAAAGAATGACGCCGTTGTTGGAATCGGGTGATAGTCACATCGAACCTCGCCGTCATCGTCCCAGGGGAATCGCCGACAAGGAAAGGCAAACGAGGATCGGAGCCTGATTTACGGCTCCCGGCCGATCTCCCCGCCGCGCCGGCGCAATTCCTTGCCCGATTTCACTCATCGGCATGAGTCGGGCGAGAGATTCCGGCAGAGTTGCTACGCCCGTCAAGGTTTCCCAATCGACGGCTTCGGTGAACCGGTTCGGGAGATATGAGAAGACTTTGCGGGGGCGTGTCGCAAAGACGGCGCTA
>JAAZNR010000636.1 GCA_012798155.1 Thermogutta sp.
GAAGAGCGCACGGTTGTCCTGGATCTCGCCGTCGAGATCTTGAGCGAGCACGAGGACGTCGCTTTTGGTCAATTCCAGCCCTTGGATGGCCCAAAGCGGTATCTGTACCATGTTGCGTCCCACCGAACTGATCCCGCGGAGGGAACAGATCAAATTGGCGACGGCCACGCAGCGGATGATATCGACCTCCTCACCGCGGTAGGTCACTCCGTTGTGATGATGGGCGATCGCTGCGCGGACGTTTTCGGGAAAACACCACTTCCGCGCCACATCCTCGCCCAATTGGCAATGGTCGAATCCCAGAACGGATCGCTCCAGTTCGCAGAGCGGCCGGCCTTGGTCCAGTCGCGCGATGATTTCGCGGAACCGCTGATGGCTGTACTGATCGATGAGGATGATCCCGACGTCGTGCAGCAATCCGGCCAAGAAAGCATCTTCGAAGTTTGCGAGCCGCCGCCGTTTGGCGATGAGGCGCGCGCAGACTCCGACCGCGACCAAGTGCTTCCACAGCCCGGTCCGGTGGTAGGGTTCGATGCCGACCTCCGTGCGGAACATCTCCGACACGCTGGCCGTCAACGCGAGATTGCGAATCTGCTTCAATCCCAGATACGCGATGGCCTGCTGCAAATTCGTGATCTTGGTCCGGACCGCATAGGCCGACGAGTTGACGCAACGCAATACCCGAGCGCTCAGCGCGGCGTCCGTCTCCATGACGCCTTTGAGATCGGCTGCGCCGGAATTCGGATCGTTCGCCACTTCGAGGACCTTGAGTGCGATCGCGGGAATCGTGGAAATGTCTTGGACGCGACGCACAAAGGCATCCAGTGAGCTTTCGGCCGCGATTGCCGGAACCATTGAGACTGCCTCCTTCTTTTTCGCAGGGTGGGGCCGGGGGATGTACTCGCCCTGAAATCTTCTGCCGATCCGACGCATGCCCTAAGGCAACTATACTTCGCAGGGAGGGCGATCCGGCGGGGCGATCGCCCGGCCCGGCGGCCGCAGGGGGCGCGCGGTTGCGGCCGGATGCGATTTCACGGAGATTGCCGGCCGCAACGATCGTGACAAAAAGGCATCCCGTATCGATCATCGCGAGGTTGCGGCTTGAGTGGTTTACCCAAAGGCAATGGATTCGGCGTGCCGAGCGTTTCCGTCGCGCGGGCCGTCCGGTAAGCTGAAGGCAGCGGATATGCGGCGTATGCCGGCTCATGGCGGCAGCTCATGGCGGCAATCGCTTTGAGGGGAAAGGCCGCTTTGACGGGGGAAAAAGATATGTCCGTTGACCGAGACCGAAGAATAGCAAACTCGGCGCGGTCCCGCGCGATGGTCCTCGCGCCGATGGTGGTCATGTCCTTGGCCTTCCTCGCGGACATGGCCGGCGCGATGAACGCCGAGGATGCCGTCCCACCGCCCGCAGCGGCCGGGCAGGCTCAGCCGTCCACGGCGTCCCCCCTCGCCGGCATGCGGGATTTTCTGGCCGCATTCGGAATCGGCGAAAGCAGTCTGGCCCGAGCCAAGGACGGCCAACCGGTGGACCAAGAGGACGAAGAATTGCTCGTGCGCCTGCTGGACCGCGTTTCGGCGCTCCAACCGGCGGACATCGCGGATTGGGCGGAGACGCCTCCGGCTTGGCGATCTTATTGGGAGCAGCCCGCGGCGTTGCGCGGAAGGCTTTTCGCGATCGAAGGCCGGCTGCGGGATGCGCAGGCCGCGGACGTGACTCCCGAACTTGCCGCCAGGTCCGGCATCAGCCGTTACTACATCTGCACCGTGGCGGACGAGCTGGGCTTGACGTACTCGGTTTACGCGCGCCGCATTCCCGCCGCTTGGTCGCCGCGGATTCCGGAAGGGGATCGCGTTCGCGTGAGCGGTATTTTCATGAAGTGGTCGGGAGGATCGCCCGACTCGCCCCAGCCGCTTCTGGTAACGGATCGCCCCGCCTGGTTTCCCGACAACCTCCTCGGGCGATTGGGCATGGATTGTGCGTTGCTGGACGACGTGCCGGTGGGAGGAAAGTCGCAGACCGGGGCGGGCGGCGATGAACCGACCGGCCTTGAGCGTTTTTTCCTCACCGGCAGAGACCGCGAGGCCTTTTATCAAATGTTGGCGGCGGCGGGACGTGCCCGGCCGGGAGAGCTTTACGAGCAAGCCCGGCGAGAACTGGAGAAGTCCGGCACTCCCGTATTTCCCGTGGTGAAGCTGTTCAATGAGCCGGCATCCCAGTTGGGGCGTCTTGTATTGCTGTATGGGACGGCGCGGCGGATCGAGAAGATCGAGGTGCAGGACGCCGATATCCGGCGGCGTTTCGGCATCACGCACTACTATTCCATCTATCTGTTCACGCAGGATTCGCAGAATAATCCCCTGGTTTGCTGTGTTCGAGAGCTGCCGCCGGGCATACCTTTGGGCGAAGGGCCGCGCTATGCGACGGATTTGGCCGTGGCCGCTTTCTTCTACAAGACGTGGGGATATCGTCCGGAGAGAGCATCCTCTGATACGGGATCGCCCACCCCGTGGCAGTTGGCGCCGCTGCTGATCGGCCGAGAGGCCTTGCCGTTGGCCAAAGCCGACAGTCGCAACACGGCCGCGCTGACGGGTATCTTCATCACGGGCCTCTTGCTCGTGGTACTGCTTGTGTGGCTGTGGGTGTGGGTGGTGAGTCGCCGAGATCGGGCGGCCCTATCCGAACTGCGGCGCCGTATCGGCGGGACTTCCGCCGCGGCGACGACCTCCGGCGGAGAGACCTCCGATGAGCCGAATGCGGCGGGTAGGGCGGAGGGCGACTCGCCGGAACGCCCGCCCGACGATAGTATTGCTGAAATGTGAGCGCGAGGCGGCATGCCGTCGCAAGCCGCAAGGGCAGCGATATCAAGGGCATGCCGGCGCGGCGCCCGCAGCGGTTCTTCGTGAAAAGCAGCGTTTTTTCGTGAAAAGGAAATCGCCGATCCCATATCTTTCCCTGCCTGCCGAAGCAGGTCAGGAACGCGAGGCCGATCATGATCCCCGTTATGGATAGCGTTCCCAGCCGAAACACGCCCATCGCGATGTACGGCATCATTTTCGTGAATGCTTTGGTGTTTTTTCTGGAGATTCAGCTCCCGTCCGGCAGCCGGCAGCAGTTGTTCTATTTGTTAGGTCTCGTGCCGGCTCGGTATACCGATCCGGCCTGGGCTCAATTCGTGGGGTTTGCCGTCGACGATTACTGGCCTTTTTTGACCAGCATGTTCCTGCACGGCGGCTGGCTGCACATTATCGGGAATATGTGGATGCTGTATATCTTCGGCGACAACGTGGAGGATCGCATGGGGCCGGTCGGTTTTCTCGCGTTTTATTTACTTTGCGGCATCGCGGCGGCCGTGGTACACACCTGGACGAACCCGACCTCCACGATACCGACCGTGGGCGCCTCCGGGGCGGTGGCGGGCGTGATGGGGGCGTATTTCGTTCTATTTCCGCAGGCGCAGGTGGTCACATTGATTCCGGTCTTCTTTTATCCCCTCTTTGTGGCCTTCCCCGCCTTTTTGTTCATCGGGCTTTGGGCGTTTATCCAATTCTTTAACGGCACGCTCAGTATCTGGACCGTAGATCCCAATGTGGGCGGAATCGCGTGGTGGGCGCACGTCGGCGGATTCGCGGCGGGCGTGATTCTTTGCGCTTTCTTCGTGCAACCCGCGAAGAGTTGCCGGCGATGCGCCAAGGATGAGGTCTTCTGGGAATTGCCGTGGCTTCGCGAGCGGTGAGGAATCGGAGACGCGGACGCCTCGGATTGAGGAAACTTTTGTGGGGAGTCATAAACCATGAACGTGATGGATTTCTTCTGGATATTCTTGATGATCTCGGCTTTGCAGCCCGTTCTCAGCCGCAAGCTGCTCGAGGCCGCTCGGCAGCGGATGATCGCCAAGATAGAAAAGAAACGGGATTCTCGCGTAATCGTCCTCATCCATCGACAAGAGACCATGAGCCTGCTCGGATTTCCGTTGGTCCGATATATCGACATCAATGATTCCGAGGAGATTATTCGGGCGATTCAGCTCACGGATCCCCACGTGCCCGTGGATTTGGTTCTGCATACGCCGGGCGGCTTGGTTCTGGCTTCGCTTCAGATCGCGCGGGCCATCCATCGCCGTCCCGGGAAGGTGACGGTGTTCGTGCCGCACTACGCCATGTCGGGCGGGACGTTGATCGCCTTGGCGGCCGACGAAATCGTGATGTGCCCGCACGCCGTCTTGGGTCCCGTCGATCCTCAAGTCGGCAATCGTCCGGCCGCTTCCCTGCTCCGAGTGCTGAGCCGCAAACAGCCTGCCGACATGGACGACGAGACGCTGATTTTGGCGGACGTTGCGGAAAAGGCGGTCGATCAAGTGCGTCATGCCGTCCAAGAGCTGCTCTCCGACAAAATGCCGCCGGAAAAGGCCGCACAGGTTGCGGGGTTGCTATCGGAGGGGACATGGACGCATGATTACCCGCTTACCGCGGACAAGGCGATCGAGATCGGGCTGCCGGTGCGAACGGATATGCCGGACGAGGTGGTTCAACTGCTTCAGCTCTATCCGCAAAAGCGACCCGGCGGAAGCGTCGAATACATCCCCACGCCCTATCGGCAGCATCCGTCCCAGAAGGGGTTGACGGGAATCTGACGCGCTCACGGGTCCTGATGCGCGGGCGGCGAGGGGGCTTGGGATTTACCCGGTGAATCATCCCAGCCCGTCTCGTCCGCCCAAGGGCTGTGCGGCGCCAGCCGCAAGAATTCGCGGCGGTGATGGGCGGCTTCCTCAAGGCGTCCCATTTCCCCCAACAGTCTGGCCAGCAAGAAATGGGCGTCGGGGTAATCGGGGACCAGCGTTAAGGCTCCACGAAAAGCGGCCTCGGCCAGCTCGGGGTCGCCGGACTCCGCCAAGACCGCGCCCAGGTTGACGCGGGCCTCGACGAAGCCGTCATCCAACTCGACCGCCGTCCAAAACCTTTCCCTGGCCCCCCCCAGGTCCCCCATCCGATAGAGGGCGTCCGCCAACTGAAAGCAGAGTTCGGCGGATAGCCCTCCGGCCGCGATGGCGGCTCGATAGTGTTCCACGGCCTCCGCGAGCCGCCCTTCTTCATCGCACGCCTCGGCAAGTGCCGCCAGGGCCTGCGCGTCGAGAGGGGGAGACTCCGGACCGGCATCCGTCCGCGGTGAAGGAATCCGCACCACGGCCGACCCGCCGGCCGGCTCTGGGAGGGCGTCTTCCTGATCGGCCTCGAAATCGAAGTGAAGCTGGCCCGCGGGATCGACCAGACCGTCC
>JAAZNR010000637.1 GCA_012798155.1 Thermogutta sp.
AGATCGTCGCCCGGCGCGTACTCGCGATGTTCCGCGAATTCGACGGAAAAACCGTGATAAGGACTACGATGCCGGCCGGCCACGTAGCCCTCCACGATCGTCTTCGCCCGCAGCGCCAAGCCTTCAAGCCGTGCCGGCAGTCGAGGATCCAAGAACTTTGGGAAGTATTCCACGGGCGGTCAATTCTTCATCCGGCAAGGGGATCGAATCCAGGAGGCGGCGAATCAGATCGTCGGGGCGGACGCCCTCCACCTCCGCGCTGAAATTGAGGATCACACGGTGGCGGAGCACGGGAAAGGCGGCGGCGCGGATATCGTCCAAAGCGGGATGGGTCCGCCCTTGAATCCCCGCGCGGGCCTTGGCTGCCAAGACGAGATACTGGCCCGCCCGCGGCCCGGCTCCCCACACCACGAAATCCCGCACGAACTGCGGCGCGGATTCGAAGCCGGGGCGAGTGGCTCGCACCAGTTGCAGGGCGTAGCGGGCCACGTGATCCGGGACGGGGATCCGCCGCACCAACCGCTGCATGGCCAGGATTTGCGCCCCGTCCAAGACCGGCGAAACCTCCGGTTCCACGTCCGCCGTCGTCCGGCGAATGATCTCCAGCTCGGCCTCATCGTCCGGATAGTCCACGAGGATTTGGAACATGAATCGATCGAGCTGAGCCTCCGGCAGCGGATAGGTCCCCTCCTGCTCGATGGGGTTTTGCGTGGCCAAGACGTAGAAGGGCTGCTCCAGGGGGTGCCGCTGCCCGCCCACCGTGACCTGATACTCCTGCATCGCCTCCAAAAGGGCCGCCTGCGTCTTCGGCGGCGTGCGATTGATCTCGTCCGCCAGAATGATATTCGCGAACAACGGGCCGGGGACGAACCGCAGCTCCCGCGTGCCTGCCCTCTTGTCCTCTTGGATGATTTCCGTCCCCGTAATGTCCGAGGGCATCAGATCGGGCGTAAACTGAATGCGATTGAACTTCAACGAGAGGGCTCTGGCCAAAGTGCGAATCATCAGCGTCTTGGCCAGGCCGGGCACCCCCACCAACAGACAATGCCCCCGCGCAAAGAGGGCCGTCAACAGCTCGTCGATGACGTTCTGCTGGCCGACGATCACTCGTCCCAATTGCGCCTTCAGCCGGTGGGCGGCCTCCGCCAGTTGCCGCAGACTTTCCGTATCATCCATTTTGTGTTCCGAAATTCACGCATGTGCGGCCGGAAAGGCATCCGCCGGCCGTATCTAAAATCTCGCGCCGCCGTTGCATCCCCGCAGACCGGCGCAAGCCGGGAATGAGCGGAACTCTCGCCCACGCCGCCCGCCATGCCGGCTCGCCCGCATCGACCCCTCTCCGCCCATTCTGCAAACCGCGGCGCCGGGCTGTCAACCGACCGTATCCGTCAACCGATCGTATCTGCCATCCGTCGATTAATCGCATTTTACACGATCATGACCGCTCGGCGGTTTATCGGGTCGGCGCGTTTACGACCGGTGCCAAGGGAGCGGAAAAGTCCGGCTTTTGATTCCGCGAAAACCACTCCTCCAAAAGCAACCGCCGCTGCGTGGGCGCGGCCGTGCGGTTGCGGTCGTTCCGATCCGGCCCATGCTCCACGCTCCAGCCGTCCCACTCGCGGAATGCGTGATAGGCCCAGTCCCAGCCGTACTCCTCGAACAGCTCGATGCAATCTCGCAGATACCGGTACGCGCTTTCATCCGGCGCCCAGCGGATGGCGCTGAATTCTCCGATATAGATGTGGACGCCGTAATCCCGTTGATAGCGAATCACGGGATCGAGGATTTGCCGCAGCACCTCCTTGTCGTAGTATTTTCCGCCGATTTCGCCGGGATAGCGCAAACCTACGGGAGAATCGTACACGCCTTGATGCGTAAAGGCGTGCGGTTGATACATATGGACGCTGTAGACGATTCCCGGCACATCCAGCGGCTCGAACCAATCCAGGGCCTCCGGACTTCCCCACGGTGCCGGTTCCACGATGATGGCGTGATAGGGGTCGATCTCGCGGACGCGGCGCGCCGTCACTTCCGCCAATTCGCGCCAAGTCATCAGCCCCTCGGCGACCACGCCCTCGACCGGTTCATTCACCAAGTCGTATCCCCATACGGCCGGATGCTCGCGGTACCGCGCGGCGATTTCCTCCCAAATCCGCAAGAAGGCTTCCTGGAACTCCTTTTCGTGGAACATGCGGCATTCGGAGGCCGCATTCCGCCCGCCCGGCGGCGTGTGGATATCAATCACCGCCAAGATACCCGCCCGGCGGCAGGCCTCCAGCCCCTCATCCAAACGCTGCAAGGCCGATTCCAGCCAGCGGCGGTATTCCACCACTCCCACGCTATCCGCGGGACTGCGCGGGAATCCTCCCCAAATCAATTGCCAGCGGACGTGATTGGCCCCCCAATCGCGCCCGAACTCCAGCAGGTCCTCGTCCGTGACACGGGGTCCGATCATCGCCCCGCGAAGCCGCGGCAAAGCGTGCCCTTTGAATACGACCTCCCGTTTGGATTGCGGCGGTGCCGACCGCTGCCGTCCCACGATGCGGACCCGAACGTCATCGAACCACGCCTGCCCCGTCACGGCCTCCAAGCCCAAAATTAGGGTAACGCTCTGGGCATTGGCGGGGACGGCGGCGACATTTTCGTACGGCTTCCAATCCCATCCCCCGCCCGGCAGATTTCGCTGCGGCCAGATCGTGCCGGTCGGCGTGTCGATCTTCAACATGCACTTCACGCCGTTGTAGGGTTGCGGGGGCTCGGCGATCTCGTCCGCCTTGATTCGCGCCGAGACCCGAACGCGAGTTCCCCTCAATTGCTCGACCGGCAACTTCAGTTGCACGCTCCGCGAACCGCGACCGGCTTCCGGAGGAATTACGACGTGCAAGCACCATCCTTGTTCGGGATCGCGAACCAAGGCCACGCCTTCGCTTCGCTTCGGTACCCACGGTTCGGGCAGGTCCGCGATGCGCGCCCCATCCGCGGGCGCCGGCGGCTCGAAATTCGCCGAAAAAACCTCCGATTCCTCTCCCGCACGGACGTTCCCCGGCGGCAGACATGCAAAGGACATCCCGACCGCAAGCAGCACGATCGAGCGAAACAGCAACACGGTTTTCACGATGGCACCTCCTATCCTGCATCACGAGGGGAAGCTCTATCCTGCAAGAAGACTCTCGGGCGGCTCTTCCCCCATTAGAAGATTTCCGCGTCCTCCCGTGAACCACGCCCATTTCCCTCGCTCGCATGGTCATCCGCAATGCATCCGGTGCAATGCGTCCGGCTTTGTCTCCGCATGGGCAACAGCGACTTCCCGATTTCCGTCAGTCGGAGGAGTTTGGTGCTACGGGGACCTCCGCGGTATCCTCTGATACGATCTCCGTCTCGAAGGCCGCGATCTCCGTG
>JAAZNR010000638.1 GCA_012798155.1 Thermogutta sp.
AAATATCTCCGCGTTGCCCGAGAGGAGCCGCAACCCTCGCGCACGCCCGACGTCTCCGCAATCTCCGGATGGCGGCAGCTCAGCCGTTCCTTCCTCGAGTTGACCGGCTATCTGCTGCGGTTCCTGCCCCATGAGAAGGCGAGGTCGGCAAACGAGATTCCGGTGCCGGCCCCCAAAGTCGTCGCGGGCGATGCGACCGCCCCTGAAGATTCGCGTCCGGCGCTCGGCCTGCTGCGATTGGACGCCGCGGAGCCGACTCTCCACGACGCGCCCCTCCCCCCGCCCGTCCGACGTTGCGCCGAGTCCATCGCCGAGATGCTGGGCGAACTCTTGAGCCTCGAGACGGCCCTTTGGGAGCGGGAGGCGGAGTTGGCGACGGCGATCCCGCTGGTGCCGCACGTGGCGGAAGAGAAGCATCTGGCGGAGCGTCTGACCGAGGTTTTGCGGGCCGCGGCGGAGAGCATCTCGGCCCAGGCCGCCGCCCTGTACCTCCTGGACGAAGGGACCACGGAATTGAAGCTCCGCGCGGCGTGGGGACTGCCGCCCGGCCGGCTGGCGGCCCCGCCCCGACCCCTCAAGACCGCCCTGGCGGACCTCGAGGCCATGCTCGGCCATGCCGTGGTGCTGGAAAACACCCGAGACTCGACCCGCTGGCAACCCCCGGAGCCGGCCGCTTCCGCCGTTTGCTTGCCCGTCGCCGGTCCCACCACCATCCTGGGCACGCTTTGGGTCTTCAGCGATCGACCGCGGAGCTTTTCGGAGCGGCAGACCGATTTGCTGGAAGTGGCGGCCGGTCGGATCACCGCCGAATTGGAGCGCCAAGTGGCCTTGCAAACGGCCCTGGAAGCGGCGGGGTTGCGGAAACAGCTCGAATCCGCCCGCCGCCTGCAACGCAGCCAATTGCCCGCCGTGGCCCCGCTCCTGGACGACTGGGAGTTCGCCGGCTGGACCGAAAGCGGCGACGATCTGGCCGGCAGCTTTCACGACTGGTTCTGCGGCAGCGACGGCCACGTCCTGATCGCCCTCGGCGACGCCGCCGCAAGCGGCGTGGAAGCCGCCATCACGGCCGCCGCCCTGCGCACCGCGGTCCGCTCCCTCGCCGATCGCCAACGCCACGCCGGCAAGCTGCTGGAACGCGTCAATCTGACGCTTTGGACCGGTTCGGCGGGCGACCAGAAGGCGTCGCTGTTTTGCGGCCTGCTCGACCCGCGGCAAGGCGCGCTGCGAGTCTCCGCCGCCGGATCCGTCCACGCCCTCTTGCTCGGCGGTAAACGCGCCAGGATTTGCTCGGGCGAGACCCCGCTGGGAGTCGATCCCGAAATGCGATTTCCCCAAACTCGCTGGACGATTCCCGCCGGCGGACTGATGCTGGCGTGCAACTCGGCGGTGCGACGGGCGAAAGACGAGGGCGATCGGCCGATCTGGGAGACCCGGCTGCTCCCCATGCTCCCCGGCCTGGCCCGGCAATCAGCCAAACAGGCCGCCGACCGCCTGCGCGACGCCTGGGAGCAATCCGCCGTCGATGACGGCCGCGGCAGTGCCTCCCTGCTGATCATCCGCCGGGCAGGTCGCAATACGGCGACGAAATAGTCCGCATAGTTCCCGCCGGCTCCCCGCGCGGGAACTGCCTGGCGGGATGAAAAGAGGGAGACGCAGAGACACCGGGAACGCAGAGGCGCGGCCTATCAATACTCAAGGCGGAATGCGGAAGCCAGAAGGCAGAAGTTCCGCCTTCCACCTTCTGCCTCTCTCCTTTCTCCGCGCCCTCCGCGCCCTCTGCGTTCTAAAATCCGCCCCCTCTACGCCACCGCGTTTCAAGGACAGACCAAACAGTCGCCTGAGTCCGGGCGAAGAACTCGCCGCTCCCATGAGCCGGTGGTGGAAGCGGCCGGAAGAGGGGTGACTGGGGGCTTCGCTCCGCTGCGACCCCAGCCACGGGGCCGGGCTGCTCTTCCGCCTGACCTTGCCGAAGGGCTCATAGACCAGGTGGCTCACCACGCTAATGATAACCAATACCATGCCCCCTGGACTTCGCTTCCGCCCGCCATCGTGCGTCTGCGCCTATCCTGGCAAAAGTTTTCGCCCCTCGACAACCCCGATTATTGTATCCACAATATGCCTCAAGTTTGGCGTGGTCGGGGTTCCAATCGGAATGAGAGCAGCGCGGACCCCAGTAACAATGATGGCCAGGCAGTGCTGCTCCGCTTGGCGTGTCTCTGAAGCTGAGTAGATGGGAGGTAAACCCATGTTTCGACTCATTGCTGCCGTTTTGTTGATGTCGGGGGCGATCTTCGTTTCCGGCTGTGTGGAAGAAGAGGGACCACCGAGGTATAGTCAAGATGGGACCATATTCCAAGACATGAGCGACGGGAACACACGAATTACTCACCCGAATGGAACCGTTAGCGTCGCGCCGAATAATTGAGTACCCACAAATCATCGCAGCTCAGCGCCCCGGGGCACGTCGGTTCTGTCCGGCGGAGTCATCGTAAGGTATCTCTCCAGTGCACACGCATTACAGGCGCAAGATGGCAGGAGAGAAAGCCAGACGGGCTCGCCGACAAACCAAAACGGCCGTGCAGTGTTTGAGGATACTGCAGGGTGGAGAACTTGTTCCGGCTGGGTTGGCGCGTGTTCGCACGACGAGCGCCTTGAGAGGTACTCATTGGAGACTGGTGTTGTGGTCGCCTTTTAAGCACGTCTCTGCTTCCTGGTGCCTGCCCGCCAATAGGTGGCAGCCAGGCCAGGACGTTAGCACAACCGTGAGTTCTCCAGACGTTTCGCCGCAACCGGCTTCGGGTGAGGCGGAGGCCGCAAAGGCCGGCGCCGAATCGTCCCGCCGGGAACAGGCAATGCGTCACGGCTCCAACACGATTTTGCCCGTCAAATCGCCCCGGCCGCCGAGCGTGTTTTCCTCCTGGATGCGATGGGCCTCGGCCGCCTGCTGGAGTTTGAGAGACTTTCCGATCACGGCCCGCAGCTTTCCTTCCGACAGCCACCGATTGATGTCGGCCGCGCAGGGCTGCTGTTCGACGGGCGAGGCGTTGAACATGGCGAATCCGAGCATCTTGCCGTCCTTGACATAG
>JAAZNR010000639.1 GCA_012798155.1 Thermogutta sp.
AGGAAGAGAGGAATTGGTATCTCGGCTGCGCCACTCTGCGTTCTCCGCGTTTCCGTCTTTTCATTCCCCAAAGCCGTTCACGGGCCGGCGGCGGGCGCATCTTTCGGGCCGTCGCGGGCCGAGCCGGCGGCGAACCTCCCGGGCGTTACCCGACGAACACCGTCTGCTCGCGGTCCGGTCCGACCGAGACGATTTCCACCGGGCGGCCGACGACCTCGGCCAGGCGGTCCAAGTACTTCCGCGCGTTGACGGGCAGGTCAGCGAGGCGCCGCACCGCGCGGATTTCCCGCTGCCAGCCGGGCAACGACTCGTAGATCGGCCGGACGCGGCGGAGTCGCTCCACGTGATCGGGAAAACGCTCCGTCCGCTCGCCGTCCAGTTCGTAGGCCGTGCAAATCTGAATCTCGGGCAGGGCGCTGAGGACGTCCAGGAGCATGACGGCCAAGGCGTCCGCGCCGCTCAGTCGTGCCGTGTAACGGGCGGCCACGGCGTCGAACCAGCCGCAGCGACGGGGCCGGCGCGTCACCGTCCCGTATTCGTTGCCGCGGTCCCGAAGATGCCGCCCCACGTCGTTGTCCTGCTCGGTGGGGAACGGTCCGCCGCCGACGCGGGTGCAGTAGGCCTTGACCACGCCCACGACCTTGTGGATATGACGTCCCGGCACGCCGGAACCGGCTGAAATCCCCACGCCCGAGCTGTTGCTGCTGGTGACGTACGGGAACGTTCCGTGGTCGATGTCGAGGAGCGCCCCCTGAGCGCCCTCGAACAAGACGCGCTTTCCCGCCTCCACGGCGTCCAGCAGAAACTGCGTGGTATCGGCGACGAAGGGGCGGAGCCGCTCCGCGTAACCGGAGTATTCCTCGCAAATCGCCTGGGCATCCAGGGCGGGGCTGTCAGCCGGCACGCCCAACGGTTCTAGCATCCGCCGCTTGGCCTCGGCGACGGCGACGATCCGTTCCCGCCACCCGGCCTCGTAGAAATCCCCCACGCGGACGGCATGGGATCGCCCAATTTTATCCCGATAGCACGGGCCGATCCCGCGCAGCGTGGTCCCGATGGCCTCGCCGGTGGGGCACTCGTTGAGGATGCGGTCCTCCTCCATGTGCCAGGGAAAGATGACGTGTGCTCGGCTGCTGACGGTCAAGTCGGCGTCCACGCGGACGCCGCGGTCCTTCAGGGCATCGATCTCGGCCAGCAAGGTCTGGGGGTTGATCACCACGCCGTTGGCGATGACGCATCGCACGCCCGCCCGAAAGATCCCGCTGGGGATCAGCGACAGCTTGAAGGTTTGCCCGCCCGTCACGACCGTGTGTCCGGCGTTGGCCCCGCCCTGGTATCGGACCACGATGTCGTGGTTCTCGGTCAGGATATCGACGATCTTTCCTTTGGCCTCGTCACCCCATTGGAGGCCGATGACGGCGGTATTGGCCACGTCTTGTTACCTGTTCTGCTGGTTGCATCCGCCCGCCGCCGCGAAAGCTTGCTGTTGCCGCCCTCTCATTTTGCCGGCATGGGCTGCCCCAGGACGGCGGCGCCGCAAGAAGGGAGCGAGCCGGGTTCGCGGGCGTTCCTGAAACGAAAAAGCCGCGGGGCACGATCGGCGCGCACTAGCACCCCGATTTGCCGGGCCGCGTTTCCAAACTCGCAGTCTAATCGCGATTGCCCGTCGCCGTCAAGACTTCGTCGCACAGTGTTTGGGATAAACATTTCACCGCACGGTGTTTGGGATATTCGCCGCGCCGTGTTTGGGCCAAAGGAAACATTCGCAACGGGCGGGCGGGATTTGCGCCAATCGCCGGCGTGCTCCGCCGGTGTCATGGGCAACGGAAACCGCGCCCCCGGCGTAAGCCGATGGTGGCAGCGCCGCGAAGACAGGCGTCTGGGGGCTGCGCTACGCTTCGTCCCCAGCCACCCAGCCACTTTCCCAGCTACCCCGCGTTTGCGCAACCCGGCGGGTGGAATCGCACGGAAACGCGAGCCACCGGCGTAAGCTGGTGGTGTTATAGCGCAATCCAACGCGAGCCGCCGGCGTAAGCCGGTGGTGAGAGCACTGCGCTGAACGCCCGCATTTTTGTTGACGCGGATTTCCCCTTCGGTTATATTTCCAGTCGAAAGGGGAGTGGCACGCTTTCGCAGAAGGGCGTTGCGGCCGTTTCTGGGACGTTGCCGCCGGTTTCTCAAGAGGAGTTCGGGGCCCCTTTTCAGCGTCTGGTGGGGTGCCTTATGCCGGCCGTCACCGTCACGCCTTTTCGCCCTGTGGTCCGTGGTTCGGCAAGACCGCCGCCGGTCCCGCGGACCCCGCCTTTTCCGTCGGCAAGCGTCTTTTCGAAGGCTTTTCCTGAGGAATTGCGGCATCGACCGATTTCGCGGTCGATACGAAGGTTCGGTTGGTCGGAGTTCAGGTCCCTTTTCTCGTTCGCGGTTGGGAGGTGTGAAATGAAGCGACAATTGGGTTCCATTCAACGGCGAGGGTTCACCCTGGTGGAGCTGCTGGTCGTGATCGCGATCATCGGCATCTTGATCGCGCTCTTGTTGCCGGCGGTACAGGCCGCGCGGGAGGCCGCCCGGCGGTCCCAGTGCACCAACAACCT
>JAAZNR010000640.1 GCA_012798155.1 Thermogutta sp.
AGCGAGAGATCCGGTCAAGCGAGGCATCCACTCAAGTAAGACGGACAAAGGTCGGGCCGACATCATGCGCGGCTACCAAACTCCCGCTTCGGGAAGGCGATCGGGGGAGGCATCCCGGTCGGCCTCCATCGGCAGCGATTTACCATTTACCCGCCGATGAAGGCGAATCGCCCCCAGTTGCGGAAGAATGCCTGCGTACTCTTCCGGAAGACGGCAATGGATGACGGTTCGTCCATCGCTGCCATAGCGGTGAGAGAAAATCTCACCGTGATGAGCCAGAAAGGCGGTCAAGCGGCCGTTTTCGACCAGCGTCTCGATCTCCAATTCGAGGAACCTCCGTGCCAGCGACTCGGAGACCGTGGCACTCAACCGATGCAGCCCTTCCCCCGTCCGGGCACTTATGGGAATGGCATGGGGATATCGTTGGGTCAAGGCGTGCAACGCCGCCCGATCCTCGACCTTATCGACCTTGTTGATCACCAGCAAAGTATCTTTGGTCTGGAGGCCGATTTCGGAGAGGACCTTGTGAGCGGCCGATATCTGATGCAGCACGGCGGGGCTGCTGCCGTCCGCCACGTGAAGCAACAGATCGGCTTGCCTCGCCTCTTCCAAGGTCGCGCGGAAGCTGGCGACCAAGTGGTGCGGCAAATCCCGGATGAAGCCCACCGTATCGCTCAGGAGCACCGGCCCCCAACCGGCAAGTTGCCACCTGCGAGTGCGTGTGTCCAGGGTCGCGAACAGGGCGTCCTCGACGTAGACATCCGCCCCGGTCAATGCGTTCATCAAGGTGCTCTTGCCGGCGTTGGTGTAGCCCACCAACGAGACGGTCTTGTGCCGTTTGCGGGCGACGACCTCGCGCTGTTTTCGCCGATGGATGAGATCCAATTCCCTTTTGAGTTCGTGAATCCGGCGGGCCGTCAATCGCCGGTCCAACTCCAATTGTTTCTCACCGGGACCGCGAAGCCCCACCCCGCCTTTCGTTTGCCGCTCCAAGTGCGTCCACAGTCGCTTCAGCCGCGGCATGGCGTACTCCAACTGGGCCAATTCCACGGCTAGCTGCGCCTCGTGGGTCCGCGCTCTCACGGCGAAGATATCCAGGATCAACTCCGTGCGGTCCAAGACGCGGACGCGCAGTTCCTTCTCCAGATTGCGGGCTTGGGCCGGCGAAAGGTCGTTGTCGAACACGACCAGATCGGCGGCACGACTGTGGACCAATTGCCGCAACTCGTCGGCCTTTCCCCTGCCGAGATAGGTGGCCGCGTCCGGGGCTTCGCGTTTTTGGAGGACCTGCCCCACAACACGCAGCCCGGCCGCCTCGGCCAAACCGACCAACTCCTCCAGGGGGGTTTCTTCCGCGTTTCGCCGGGGCAGCAATACGCCCGCCAGGACCGCCGCTTGCGGAAACTCGTCCGTACTCATTTTAGGTTCGCGACTCGACACGCGACTACTTTTCCTCCCATTTTGCCCATCGCTTGAAACCGGTTACTACAACTTTCCAACCTCACCGCGTCCCGATTTCGGTCGCGGATTCGGGAAAGGTCGTCATAGTTCATCCACAGGCGTCTCCGCGGCCTCTTCCCAAACGAGGTGCCGATAGCTCTCGTAGCGCCGCTCATCGATCCAGCCGTCCGCAACCGCATTCTTCACGCTACAGTCGGCTTCGTCCAGGTGCAAGCAATCAGGAAAACGGCATCGGCTGAGATACGGCCGCATTTCGACGAAGTAATTCGCGGTTTCCTCGCGGGCCAAATGCCGGCACTGAAACTGCCGCAAACCCGGCGTATCCGCTACATAACCGCCGAAGCGGAAGCGAAAGATGCGGGCCGTGGTCGTCGTGTGCCGCCCTTTTTCATTCTCGTCGCTCACTTCGCCGACGGGCAGATTCAGGTCCGGGTCTACCGCGTTGAGGAGCGACGACTTTCCCACCCCGCTTTGACCGGTCAGCACGCTCACCCGGCCTTGCAGAAGCCGAATCAGGCGATCCAACCCGAAACCGGTCTCCGCGCTCAAGAGCAGGACACGATAGCCCAGTTGGCTATACAGTCCGACCAAGGGCTGCAATTCGGCCGGATCGACCAGATCGATTTTGTTGATGCAAATGATGGGCCGGATACCCGATTTTTCGGCCGCGACCAGAATGCGGTCGATCAGGTGGGGTTTCAATCGTGGTTGCGCGGCACTTCCAACGATCAACACCTGATCGACGTTGCTGATGATGACGTGCTCGCGCCCGCGATATTCTCTTGATAAGACGCCGCGCCGAGGCAGCACCGACTCGATGACGCCGTCGTTAGCGCCGACGGTGCGGAAGAGGACCAGATCGCCCGTCACGACGGCGCTCCGCTGCCGCGTCAGAAGCCTTTTCAAGACCTGCCGAAGTACGCAGCGGTAACTTCGAGATGCATCGTCCTCTACCAGGCAAATCGGCCCCTGGACGGCCGTGACTCGTCCGCGGACGACATCCTGCGTGGAAGGCTCGAGAAAAACGGAAAACGGCGAGCCGGAATCGGCGTTCTGGGCCGATTCTTGGGCGATTACCGTTCCTTTTCGGGTAATCGCGCCTTTTCGTGTCCCGGTCTCATGGGACGAGGTCGCATCTTCCAGGACCGAATCATCCGCGGCATACCGCCGGGTGAGATTCTTGTCCCGGGTATCTCCCTTGTTCTTTCGCCGAAAATCGACCCGAACCTTCCTGCGCTTACCCATTCGCCTGAACGGCCGCTCCTCGTTTGCCGGCTGAAGTTCTCCCCCTCAAAAGAAATCGGCGTTCAAAAAGCCGCTTGCCCGCCGAGAATCCGAGTCCGACCTCTCGCGGACCGCTTACCGTGGAAAGCGTGTGCCATCTCGTTGCCTCGTCAAGGAGAGGGTTTTCGCCGCTGCGGTACCTTGGCCGATTCCAAGATATCGTAGCGCTCGACGTCCTTGTCCTTGCCGTCGCCGCCCGCCGCTTCCGTCGAGGGGAGCGACTCTTCCGACGGCTTGGTCCGGACCAATCCCGCCCGCTCCAGCAGCGACCGGGAAAAAATATCGGTCTCCAAAACTTCGGGAGGCGGCGGCCCGACCGCGCCTAACTCGACCGGCGAGTACCGAACCTCGTATTGATGCTTGGCGATGGATAAAATGCAGCCAGGGTCCAATCGCCGCTCGCGGACACGCGCGCCGTTGACCTTGACGCCGTTGGTGCTATTCAGGTCGCGGACATACCAATATCCGGAGACGATGAATAGCTCGCAGTGTTGGGCCGAGACATTGGAAAAACGCAAGACGATGTCGCAGCTTTCACGCCGCCCGACGAGAACTCGCTTTTTCAACAACGGGATCGGATCCCCACCTCCAAGAGGTATCAGTTGGCCGTACATGGATGAGCTTCCCTGTTTCCGAAAAGCGCCCTTTTCTGCCCACTCCGTGACATTTGCAACCCGCTTTCAGTCTAGATCGGATTCTTTGCAACGTCAATGAATCGGCACGTCGGTCAGGCTCTACATCCTCGCGCAGTCCCCCCCGCTCCCGCATGGCGAACGGAGGGGAAGCGATACTACAATTTGAGTTTCTTTTATCGACGAACGTTTGGCGGGCCTGTGTGGAAAATCCCCCTCGATGCCGGTTTCGGATGCCCCAACGCGGACGGCACCCTCAGTCGTTTCGGTTGCACGTTTTGCAACGTGGCGAGCTTCAGCCCGGCACGACGACGCGGCAACGCGCACAGCGACGTCATGTCGCAGTTGCTCCAAGGGATCGAAAAGCGGAGGCGGCAGCGGAAGGCCGACCGCTTTATCGCGTATTTTCAAGCCGGCACGAATACATACGCCGATCCCCGTTTGCTGGAAACGCTTTTCGAGGGGGTGATGCGGGTGCCCGGAATCATTGGGCTGGCCGTCGGTACCCGTCCGGATTGTCTCCCCGACGAAATCCTGGCGGTGCTGCAAGACGTAGCCCGACGAACCTGGCTTTCGCTGGAAATCGGCCTGCAAAGCTCCAACGACAGCACGCTGCGGCGAATCAACCGCGGCCACGGATTCGCGGAGTTCCGAGATGCGGTGTTACGCTGCCACTCCCGCGGCCTGGCCGTTTGCGTTCACGTCATGCTGGGATTGCCGGGGGAGGGGCCGGAGGATCATCGCGCGACGATGCAGGCCCTCTCCGAGCTGCCGATCTCCGGCGTGAAATTCCATAATACGTACGTCTCCAAGGACACCACGCTGGCCCGCCTGTATGAGGCCGGAATGTACCGCCCTTTGAGCCGGGACACCTACGTCGAAACCCTGATCGATTGCCTGGAAC
>JAAZNR010000641.1 GCA_012798155.1 Thermogutta sp.
CCGGAAACGCCCCCAATGGGACGTCGGCCTCGTTGGGGATGTGTTGGATCTGCTCTCGGGCATGGACCCCACCCTGACGCCCATTCCGGGAAATCGGCTGTCGATTCCCTTGTGGTTCGGTGAGTCGGGTCCACTCTTCGGTCACCTGTTCACCAAGCGCGGAGACGCGCTCTATCTGGTGTTTCGCGCGCCCAAGTCGCATTTTACGCACGGGCGATTGACGGCCCTCCCTTTCGACGCCGAATTGCAGGTTGAGCATAGATTGGAGGATCGCGTGCGGGTGGCCTTGACGGACCGGGCGCAATTGCGCGACCCGGAGCTGGTCGCCTTCCTGCGGGAAGCCGTATCGACCGCCCGAGACTGGCTGGTCGTTCCCGTCCGGCAGGCCATGCTACCGTTCTCGGACGAATAGGAGCCGGACAAGATGATCGCCCGCGCCGCGGATATTCCGCCGCCCGATTCTTGGCATGAATGCCGGGACGGCGCAAGGCGGGGAATCGGGCGACCTGGCAAAAGGGCATTTGGACATCGAGTGCCCGGAGTGATCCCATGACGGATGACGTACGCAGAGCGATCGCGGAGCTTAACCTCCCGTCGCGGCAATTGTTCCGCTTCACCGTCTTTTGCCGGCGGAAGTCCCCCCTGTGGACGTCGTCGGGCGCTCAACTCGATGCGAGTTATCGCCTGCCGGATTTGCCGAGTTTCGACCATTCCCCGTCCGGGTTGAACGTCCGCGCGGCCTGGAACGACGAGGGGCTGGCCTTCGCTTTCGAGATTCGGCGTGGGCAAGCGGCTGCCGCTCCGCCGCCGCGATCCGGCTCGCCGGAAGGCCCTTCGCTCCAGCTCTACATCGACACGCGGGATGTCCGCAACGTGCATCGGGCCGGCCGATTCTGCCACCGCTTCGACTTCCGCATGCGCCGCGTGGCCTCCGGGCGATTGGCTCCCACGGCATCGTGGTTGCCCGTGCCCAACGCCAAGTCCATGCCGCACGCGGTCCCCGCGGATGCTTTGGAGGCGATTGCCAAGCCCCTCGACGACGGTTGGTCCTTGGAGGTGTTCGTCTCGCGATCGGCGCTGACCGGCTACGAGCCGCAAGAGTTTCCCCGGATCGGCCTGCAATACGTCGTGTACGATCCCTCTCTGGGGACGCGCGTTTTTTCCTCCGGCGAGCCGTTGCCTTACGATTCCGACCCGAGCCTTTGGGCCGCCGTGGACTTGATATTCTGAGCGCCCGAATGGGTCCAAACCTAATAGAGCGGCGCTCAATTGCCTACTTTCTGCGACCGGTTGGGCTGCTATCGCTGCTACGCCCCAACTGATGGCGGTTTTCTCCGCAGCTAGCGGTGTTGTGCTAACGGTTCCCGGGGACTGTTCCCTTGGGGCGTGAATGGGCCGGGTACATCTTTCGGCTTGCAACCGGGTGGAAGACGGGCCGCCCCCCGACCCGGGAAAGGCTTTGGGGAATGAAAGGATGGAAACGCAGAGGACACAGAGAACGCAGAGACGCGGAGAACGCACAGTTGCGGCCGCCAATTCTTCATCCTCCTCCGCGGCCTCCGCGCCCTCTGCGTTTCAAAGACGGCCTTTACGCCTCCCCGTTTCGAAAACAGACCGGGCGGCATGCGGCGGCTTCCGATCAGGCAGGCCGCGGGGGTTGCGGGACCTGTGACGGCCAGGGTCTGCGCAAGGCGCGACCGGGGCGATTCTCAGGGCAAGTCGCGGAGTAACGATCGCATGGCGGCCGTCATGGCGGTTGGGTAGCGCGACACGTTCCGCACGTGAAAGATGAAACGCGGCGGCCCGGCCGCGGTCTCCTCGGCCTCCTGCCACTCGGTCACGCCTTGTGCGGA
>JAAZNR010000072.1 GCA_012798155.1 Thermogutta sp.
ACTCGAACGTCAAAACGCCTTCATCCGACTTCCACAGATTCTTGAGTACAACCCTCACGATCCGATCCTCCACTTAGAGACACGAGACGTACCGGTACACGCGAGGGAAATCCATGTGCACAAGTCATGCCAAAAGCCGGCTGGAACGGCGGCGAGTCCTTTTCGGTTTGCATAACTCACAATTGTGTAATGATTTACGTCACTATGTGCTATTTCTTCTTGGGGAAGCGTCTGCACTGGAAATGTTCCGCGGTTTTAACAAGGCAGGATCGCGGATGGGCCGCCTGTTGCCTGACGACAACATCGGTAATATCAACATCCGTAACATCCGCCGCCGATTCCTATCGATCGATTTTGGCAACCGGCCGGCGTCCTCGGCCTCCCTTGCCATCGCTTTGGATTGGAAGGATCGAGATGGGAAGGATCGAGACGCCGATTCGCCTAACGCTTGCGGGGGCCGGCAGCCGGCAAGAAACGGCGACCGCATAGCCGCGGCCGGTCCGGGCCGAGTCATGACCCTCCGCAGGGCACGGCGCGTCCGCAGCCCGCCTCCCGCTTTCGATTTCACGCACCGGATGGACGATTTTTTCTCCGCCGGGTAGACTGGATTTTTTGTCCCCGGCCCGCCGGTGTCCGCTATTGCCCATCGAGAGCTTGATCGGTTTCCCCTCGGCCCGCGCCGGATCGCGAGAATCGTCCGCCGTATCGCCGCACATGGGAATGCCGCCAACGGAGCCCGTTCGCCATGAACATGGACGTCATTGTGTCGCTCTGCCGCCGACGCGGATTCATGTTCCAGTCGAGCGAGATTTACGGCGGTCTGAACGGCTTCTGGGATTACGGTCCTTTGGGAGTCGAGCTGAAACGCAACATCCGCGAGGCCTGGTGGCGCGATATGGTGACCTCTCACAATGAGCTGGTTGCTCCGCCGGGCGCGCCCGCCCCGTTCGCGATGGTTGGGCTGGATTGCACGATCATCATGCACCCCCAGGTCTGGAAGTGCTCCGGCCACTACGACCTGTTTCACGACTACATGGTCGATTGCCGCGAGTCCAAACGCCGCTACCGGCATGACCAGGTGCAAGGCCGTTGGGTTTCCAAGGATGAGCAGCGCATCTTCGTGGCCACGGAACTGGTGGGAGGCGAGGCCGAAGAGGACGTCCTTCACAAGGCCCTGAAGTTTTTCGGCCTGCGCGCGAAGGATGCCGCGTCGCTGCGTTGGGAAAGCCCGCTGGTCTCTTTGACCGCCGTCGAGGACTTCAGCCGGGTTCTGGGGCCGGACGCCAAGACGCTGGGTACCCTTACCCCCCCCCGCGAATTCAACTTGATGTTCAAGACCTACGTGGGGGCCTTGAGCGGGGAAGAGAACGCGGCCTTTCTGCGACCGGAAACGGCCCAGGGAATCTTCGTGAATTTCAAGAACGTGCTCGATAGCACTCGGGTCAAGCTTCCCTTCGGCATCGCACAGGTCGGCAAGAGCTTCCGTAACGAGATCACGCCCCGCAATTTCACGTTCCGTTCGCGGGAATTCGAGCAAATGGAGATCGAGTTCTTCTGCCGCCCGGAAAGCTCCCGATCGTGGTACGAATACTGGCGGAATCGCCGTTACCAATGGTACGTCGATTTGGGGTTGAGCCGGGAGAGGTTGCGTCTCCGCGACCACGAAGCGAGCGAGCTGAGCCATTATTCGTGCGGTACGGCGGACGTGGAATACGCCTTCCCCTTCTTGGCTCCCGGCGATTTCGGGGAATTGGAGGGGATCGCCCATCGCGGCGATTTCGATCTCCGCAGCCACATGGAAGGCAAGCTCGTTCGGCAGGGCGACGAATTGGTGGTGGAGCTGGGGCCTGACGGACAGCCCAAGTATCGGGGTAGCGGACGCGACCTCAGCTACTTCGACGACGAGACGCGGGAAAAATTCATTCCGCATGTGATCGAGCCTTCGGCGGGGGCCGATCGCGCGGCATTGGCCTTCCTCTGCGAGGCCTGCCAAGAAGACGAGGCCCCCGACGAGCACGGGAAGCCTGCCAAACGCCTCGTTCTGCGTTTGCATCCCCGCTTGGCGCCGATCAAGGCGGCCGTGTTCCCCTTGGTCAAGAAGGACGGTATGCCGGAGATCGCCCGCGACATCTACGCCGCCCTCAAACCTCTCTGCAACGTCTTCTACGACGAAAAGGGTGCCGTGGGGCGGCGATACCGGCGGCAGGACGAGATCGGTACCCCGTTTTGCATCACCGTGGACAGCCAAACCCTGTCCGACGGCACGGTGACGATCCGCGATCGAGATACGCTCCAACAGTGGCGGATTCGAACCGACGATTGCCCAACGGTGATGCAAGGTCTGATTGCCGGTACGGCGCGCATCCCGGCGTGAACGACGCCTTCTCGCCGCATCGCGGGGTGAATTCGCCGCATCGCCGGGTGAATCCGTTCAGCGGAGGTGCTCAAGCTCTCGCCCGGAGTAATCGCCCCGCCGGCACAACCCGGCGGTGGCAGCGCCGCGAAGACAGGCGTCTGGGGGCTTCGCTACGCTTCGTCCCCAGCCACCCACGCGAACGCCGGCAGTGTCGGACAAGCCGCCAGTGGCACCCGTGCGCCGGCATCGGCCCGTGGGGTTGAGCGTCGGAAGCGTTCCTTGCCCAGCCACGCACGAAATGTTTGACAACGCTTGGGCACGGTGCTAGATTGATGCTCGCAAAGAAGTGATCTCCCGCCTCCGCGGTCGGCCCGCCTAGAGAACCCGACGTTGCCCAAGCTCGCTCGAAGAGCGGCGAGCGTAGCGTATGGTGAGGTGTCTCCGATGGTCTGCAGAATCCCCCTTGCACGATTGCGGTTGCATCCGGAACCTGCTGGGAAAAACGTACTGCGCGTTTTCTCGGCCGGGAGTGCAAAGCCGGGATGGGTCGTCCGCCTGGCCGGTTTGCTGCTTCTTGTCTTGTGCTCCGATCCATTGCCGGGGCAGGACCAAGTGCTGGGGCAGGACCAAGAGGGGCTGCGGATATCCGTGTTTCGCTGCGACGTCACGCCCCCGATCGGCGGCCAACCCCTGATTTGGCTGGATCGTCCCGAGACCGTCGAGGATCCGCTCTGGGCCAAGGGGATCGTACTCGAATCCGGCGGGAAGAGATACGCCGTTTGTGCGTTGGATTGGTGCGGCCTGTGCAACTCGAGCTACGAGCTGTTCCGAAATTCGCTGGCCGCGGCGTTGGAGACCTCTCCCGAGAACGTCTTCGTGCATACGGTGCACCAGCACACGGCCCCCTATGTGGACGGGAATGCTCAACAGCACATGGCGGCGTACCCTGAGCTTCCCTTGTACGTGGACGTCGCCTTTGTCCGCCGGACCGCGGAAGGCGTGGCGGCCGCCGCCAAGGAGAGCCTGTCGCGCTTGGAGCCTTGCGACCGGGTGGGAGTCGGCAAGGCCGTCGTGGAACGTGTGGCATCCAGCCGCCGCGTCCGTGACGAGCACGGCAACTTGGTGGTGCGTTACAGCAGCGGCGGCAGGGACCCCAAGATGCGAGAACTGCCTGAAGGGAGAATCGATCCCTATGTGCGGACGATCACGTTGGCTCGCGGAGATCGACCCATCGTTCGAATGCACTTCTACGCCACTCACCCGCAAAGCTTCTACGGCGATCGCCGGGTCTCGGCGGACGTGCCGGGCTTGGCGCGCGAGCGGCTGGAGAAAGAGGAGGGCGTGTTTCAAATCTACCTGACGGGCTGCGCGGGAGACGTGACGTTCGGCAAGTACAATGACGGTTCGCGCGAAGCCCGCGACGCCCTCGCCGCGCGTCTCTACGAAGGGATGAAGAAGGCGGTGGAATCCACGCAATATGCGGCCGCCGATCGCTTCGCTTGGTGCTCGCGGGACGTCGTTTTCCCGGCACGGACCGACCCGGGACAGACGGCGGACGACCAGCGGAGAGTCCTCGCGGACCCGAAGCAAAGCCCGGTGAATCGGACCCAGGCCGCCGTTCGCCTCAGTTTTTTCGATCGCCGTGACCGGCCGTTTACCGTACAGGGGCTGCGGATCGGCCCGGCGGCGGCCCTGTTTCTCCCCGGCGAGTCGCTGCTGGAGTTTCAAGAATACGCGCTGTCGCTGGCAGGCGAGGGGGACTTCGCGGCGGTGGCGGCCTACGGTGATTTGGGGACCGGTTACATCTGCTACGACGCCGCTTTCCAAGAGGGCGGATATGAGCCGACCGCGAGCCGCGTCGCCCCCGGCTCGGAAGACATTTTGAAGCAAGCCATTCGTTCCGTCATGGATGCGCTGCGATAGCGTGCCACCCTTGATGACCAACAACATGACCAACACATGACCAAATGACCAACAACATGACCGACAACCCGGCATTCGCGAAATCCGAACTTTACCACCGGTCAAGGAGTCGTGCGCGATGAATCGATTGCTGTGGCTTACCGTCGTTGCTTCATTGGCCTGGGCGTACCTGCCGTGCGTGTCGCCGGCGGCCGGCTGGAAGGTCGGTCTTGCGAGGGTGGAGATCACGCCTTCCGAACCGACGTGGATGGCCGGCTATGCGGGCCGGAATCGCCCCGCCGAGGGCACGGCCCAGCCGCTCTGGGCCAAGGCCTTGGCGGTAAGCGATCCGGACGGCTCGACGGCGGTCCTCGTCACGGCGGACATCCTCGGCTTGACCCGCGAAGTCGGCGATCGTGTTGCCGCGGAGGTCGAGGCCCAAAAGGGCATCCCGCGGGAGCGCATCATGTTGGCTGCATCGCACACGCACTCCGGCCCGGTCGTGTGCGGCTGTGCCGACGTATGTCATCCCATGGGGGAGAAGGACCTCGCCGCGGCCATGCGCTATCGAGAAGAAGAGTTGATCCCCAAACTGGCGGAGGTCATTGTAGAGGCCCTCGACAAGCGCGTTCCCGCTCGGCTCTGGTTGGGGCAATCGGAGGCCCATTTCGCGGAAAACCGTCGCCTGCCGGAAAACGGCCGCATCGTCATGAAGCCCAATCTGCAAGGCCCCGTGGATCCGACGGTACCCGTAGTCGTGGTGAAAGACGATGCCGACCGACTGATGGCCCTGCTCTTCGGTTACGCCTGCCACAACACCACCCTGGACCCGGCGATTTACCGCTACCACGGCGACTACGCGGGCTGCGCGCAGGCGGCGTTGGAGCAGGAATACCCGGGCATCACAGCGATGTTCATAGCGGGCTGCGGGGCGGATGCCAATCCGCGCGGACGGTCGGCCGGCATCGAGGTGGCGGAGCGTCACGGGCGGGAACTCGCTCAGGCGGTCAAGTCCGCCTTGACCGGGGAATTGAAGGAGTTACACCCCCCTCTTCGCGTGGGATTTACGAGGGTCGATCTGGAATTGGCGGATCGCCCCAGCCGGGAAACGGTCGCCGCCTGGGCCGAATCGAAAGAGCTTTTCCGGCGGCGATTGGGTGAACATCTCCTCAGGATTTGGGACGCACAGGGAATGATTCCCGCCGCAAGCTCGTGCCCCATTCAAGTGCTGCGGTTCGGGAACGACTGGGCGTTGGTCGGGATCGGGGGAGAGGTCGTCGTCGACTATGCGCTCCGCCTACGAAAGGAGTTGGCCGGTACGCCGCATTGGGTGGCCGGCTATTGCAACGAGGTCTTCGGCTATGTCCCCTCCGAAAGGGTCTTGGCGGAGGGCGGCTACGAAGCCGATTATTCGCAAATCTATTTCGGATGGCATGGACCCTACAAGCCGGGGCTTGAAGACAAGATCGTCGCAGCCGTCAAGGGACTATTGGCGGCTACCGCCCCGTGAGGACGCCGCGGCACGGTGTGGATCACGGCTGGGAAAACGGTTGGCTGAAATGCAAATATGCGAGATACCGGAGGTGCGTCATGAATCGTCGCACATTTTTGGCGGCCGGCGGCGGCTTGGCATTGTCGAGCACCCTTGCCCGGCGTTCCCGCGCCGCCGCGGTCGATCAGCCGGCACTGCTGGGGGGCAAGCCCGTGCACAAGGGGGGCTGGCCGAAATGGCCCCAGTGGAGCGAGTCGTGGGAGCCTGAGATCATCGAGGTGTTTCGCAGCGGGGAATGGTGCGGTTACGGCGGCAGCGGAAAGGTGGGGGAGTTTGAGACCGCCTATGCGAAGTTGCTCGGCGCCAAGCGTTGCGTGACCACGGCCAGCGGCACGACCGCCTTGATCACCGCCCTGCACGTCATGGGCGTGGACGCCGGCGACGAAGTGATCATCTCCCCCTTCACGTTCATCGCCACGTACAACGTCGTGTTGATGCACAAGGCCCTGCCGGTCTTCGCCGACACGGACCCGGCCACGCTGACGATGGACCCCGCTTCCATCGAGAGTCGCATCACCGAGCGCACCCGGGCGATCGTGCCCGTGCATATCTATGGCATGCCTTGCGACATGGACCCGATCAACGCGATCGCCAAGAAGCACAATCTCGCCGTTATCGAAGACGCCTGCCAGGCGTGGCTAGCCGACTACAAGGGCCGCAAGTGCGGCACCCTGGGCGACCTGGGCTGCTTCAGCTTCCAAAACTCCAAGCACATTCCCGTCGGCGATGGCGGCGCCATCACCGGCAACAGCGATGAACTGATGGACCGCTGCCAGGCGTTCCACAACTGCGGCCGCGCCTTCGGCACCTTCAAGGGCAACGGCTGCTTCAGCCGCGGCACCAACTTCCGGATGAACAACTACCAGGCCGCCCTGCTCCGGCAGGAAATCGACAAGCTCGTGTCGGACACGAAGCGCCGGCAAGAAAACGCCGATTATCTGACGGCCGGCCTGAAGGAGATCCCGGGCATCCAACCGGTGCGCCTGCCGGAAAACAGCCGGGCGGTTTGGCATCTCTATGCGTTCCGTTACGACGCATCGCAGTTCCACGGCCTGCCGCGACACAAGTTCATGAGGGCTCTGGCCGCCGAAAGCATCCCTTGCGGCGGCGGGTACGGCGAACAGTACTACGACGGCCTGTTGGACGAGGCGATCGCCTCTCGCGGATTCAAGCGGCTCTTCCCCGCCGAGCGTCTGAAGGCCTATCGCGACAGCTTCCAGGAGCTTAAGGGCAACAAGCTGGTCTGCGAGACGACCGTCGGCGTGTTCAACACCCTGCTGTTGGCCGAGCGAAGCGATATGGATCACATCATCGAAGCGGTACGCAAGATTCACGCCCACGCCGCCGCCCTGGCGTCGGCATGATATAGCTGGACTTTTGCAAATTGTCGTGACAAGTTCTCGTCCGCCTTGGAAGAGGGTTATGGTGAGGGCAATTAGGCGCGAAAACGGCTTGCCGTAATTGCCTAACTTCACCAAGCCCTCACCCACTGCCCCTCTCCCGGAGGGAGATGGGAGCAGTTTGCAAAAGTCCAGATATAGCAGGGAACCAACGTGATATGGCGGGGAAAAGGAGGTGTAATCATGGACAACCGAGCTTCCAATCGTCGGCAGTTCTTGGAAACGATCGGAGCGGCGGGAGCCGCCTCGATACTCGGTAACGCGGTTTGGGAAAACCGGCCGGCGGCCGCGGCCGAAGCGGAGAAGCTCGCCATCGACGGCGGAACGCCGGTCCGCTCCGGGACCTTGTCCGCCTCGCCGTACGGCCCGCAATTCTACGACGAAGCGGAGGAGAAAGAGCTGATCGAAGTGCTCAAGTCGCGATCCCCGTTTCGCTGGTGGCACGCCGGCTCCAAGGTCCTGGAGTTCGAAGAGGCCTACGCCAAGCACATAGGCGTCAAGTTCGCGCTCGGCGTGACGTCCGGAACCGCGGCCTTGTTCACGGCCATGGCGGCGCTGGAGATCGGGCCGGGCGACGAGGTCATTCTGCCAGCCTGGACATGGTACGCCGACTACGACGCCATCGTCTTGGCGGGGGCCTTGCCCATCTTCGCCGAAATCGACGAGTCGTTCAACATCGACCCGAACGACATCGAAGCCAAGATCACGCCGCAGACGAAGGCGATCATCGCATGCCATCTCCAAGGGACCGTGGCCGATCTCGACCCCATTATGGAGATCGCAAAACGGCATAAGCTCTATCTTTTGGAAGACTGCGCCCAGTGCTGCGGCGGCAAGTATAAGGGCAAGTACGTCGGCTCGATCGGCCACATCGCGATCAACAGCTTCCAGCTCAGCAAGAGCATCACGGCGGGCGAAGGCGGAGCGGTCTTGACTGATGACCCGGTGCTGTTCGAGCGGGCCGTGCGGTTCCACGACGTGAGCTCCCTCCGCTCCCCTTATAGTGAGAACCTCAAGGGCGGCTTGCTTGCCGGCTTCGCCTCCTGCAACTTCCGCATGAACGAGTTTACGGGCGCGGTGATGAAGGCCCAATTGACCAAGCTGGAGACTATTTGCGAACGGCTCCGCAGGAACAATCGGGTGGTGCGAGAGGGCATTGCCGATCTGGCCGGCATCAAACTGCGGAAATGGCCCGACGTGGAGGGCGACATCGGTTACGGGGTATTCCTCGATCTCGGCAATCGGGAAAGGAGGGATCGGTTTCTCCGTGCGTTGCGGGCCGAAGGGATCGCGGCCAACGGTCCCTCCGGTTCGGTCATCCTGCCGATTGACGGCCGCATCGAAAACAAGCTTACCGTCCACCCCGCCTGGCCCTCCTTCAATTCACCGCGAGGCAAGGCCGTGGAATACGGCGCCAAATGCTGCCCGCGGACGATCGATATCATCCATCGCTTCGGGGGTGTCATGATCGACCCCAATTTCGACGAGAACGATTTGCAGGACATCGTCAAGGCGATCCGAAAGGTCTATCCGCGAATCGCCAAGGCGTGATCGCCGGGCGGGGCTTGATTCGGCGACGGCCGATCCCGGCCAA
>JAAZNR010000642.1 GCA_012798155.1 Thermogutta sp.
CGCTACGACCCCAGCCACCCGGCCGGAACTGGAAATTACTGGCCTTTCGGGGAATGAAGGCTCGCAACGCAGAGAACGCAGATTGCTTCAACCAATATAGCAATTCTTTCTCCGCGCCCTCTGCGCCCTCTGCGTTTCAAAAACAGACCCGGCAGGCCTATGAACGGGTAGGATTTCCGAAGCGCCGTCCTTCGCCGCCCGTACCCGCTGCGGCCGCTTCCCGCCTCCCTTCACAAATATCCGTCTCCCTTCATAGATACCCGCCTCCTTTCACAAATACCGGCCTCCTTTCGCGAATACCCGCGAACGCCGTCCGCGCCGGCTTCACAGTCCCAAGCCCAGGCCGTCAAAGCCGAGCTTTTCCTGCTTGCGATAGCTCGCAGGGTTCCATCGATACCGCCCGACCGCCGCATCCTTTTGACCGCCTGCCGCTTGCCGGATGAGGCCGTACCGTTGCAACTGGGCCAACAGCTTATCCGCCTCCACCCACCGGCCGAGCATCGCGCGATAAACCCACGCCAAAGTCTCGGCCTCGAATTCGCTGGGCAGCAATTCCGCGCCGCAGGGGCCGCCCCGCACGGCCCGTCGCAAAGACTGCCACGTTTCCCGCACGATGAGGTCGTGATCGAAGGCCAGAGCCGGCAGCCGGCGAAGCGGAAACCAAGCCGCTGCGTCCGCGTCGTCGCCCGCGGTAGGCGGATGCTCTTGCTTCCATACCACGGCCCGAAAGACCGCTGAAATCGTGCGACCGCGGGGATCCCTCCCGGGATCTCCGTACATGCCGACGGGGAGCAATTGCACGGGAGTAATGCCCGTCTCCTCGACCAACTCGCGCCGCGCCGCCGCCTCCAACGGCTCGTCGATCTCCACGAATCCCCCGGGCAAGGCGTAGCGACCGGCAAAAGGCTCGCGGAGCCGCCGAATCAGGAGCACGCTCAAACCCGGGATGCGCCGTCGCCCCCTCCGCGACGGAGGGCGAGGCACCCCGAACACCACGCAATCCACGCACACCGCGGGCCGGGGATATTGGTAGGTAAACGGCACGGAGTCAATCCTCTTTTGCTGCGGCGACGCCGTCGGACAAATCCGCCACGACCCGTTTCAACTGTTGCAACTCGCGCTCGAATCCGCCGGAAAGGATCGGAAAACGGCACCACGTTTTGGGATCGAGGTTCTCGTCGTCCACATGGAACGAGGGCGCGTAACGTTCCCGTTTCCATTGATTGCGGCACCACAAGCGGAAGAATCGCTCCACCCAAATCCCCATTTGGGCCGGAGCGTATTCGGGAAAGTGCGCCCGCGCCAAATGGAAGACTTCCACCGGCGGCAGCTTGTCCAAGATCGAAGCCCGCTCGATGAAATCCAGCACCGCGTACGGCATCAGGTCGCCCTCGTCGGTCTGGCCCGATTCGCCGGGCCGCAATTCCGCGGTCGGCGGCAATCGGTTCACGGCGGCCAAGGCGGGCACGGGATGCAACCCTTCCGGCCCCTGCTTCTCCAGCCACCGCAGCCATTCCCGCAAGTAGGTCTTGTTGATGCCCGCGATGGGGCTGAGGCTGCCGCAGGTATCGCCGTCCATGGTGGCGTAGCCGACGGCGGCCTCGGAACGATTGCTGGTGGCCAAGAGCAGCGCCTTTTTGACGTTGGCTAAGAGCCACACGCCGGGGCCGCGCACTCTGGCCTGAATGTTCTGCAGCGCCAAATCGTCTTGTTCCCAAGTCAGTTTTCGCCCCAGCACGCCTTCAATGGTCGATACGTATCCGCGCACCAGCGACTCCACGTTCACGCAGGCCATGGACGCTCCCAGGGAGCGGACCACCTCCTCGGCGGCCGCTCGGGTCGTCTCGCTGCTGTTGGCCGTAGCCTGGTACACGCAATGCACCAGACGGCTGATGCGTTGGACGTCCGTCTCGGCCTGGCGCAAATCCGGGATGTGCGCGAGGGCCTCGCAAAAGGCCTCGTGCCCCAACTCCTGGTGCGCCGTTTCGATCATCAAGCACGCAAGGCAGGCTACGGCGGAGGAATCGGCCCCGCCGCTGACGCTGACCACGAATCCGTGCGAGCGGCTCTTGCGGAGATAATCGAACAACCCCAGCATGATCGCCCGCGCGAATTCCTCTTCCTTAACGTGCGGCCCGTTCTCCCAAGCCGCGTATCTCGGCGATTGCAGGCAGGGCTCCACGGGGGGGAACTCGAGGCCGACGGCCGGTTCCGCGCCGCCGGGCGAAAAATCCGGTTCAAAGCCGCCGTTGCGGGCCCGATTCATGCGGTTCACGGCGATATTGAATACCGCGCCTGTCACCAGCACGGGCCGGAAGGAGAATCGCGGACCGGCGGCCGCCAGTCTCCCGCCCGTCCCGATCAGCACGCCGCCGTCGTAGATGATCCGTCCGGCCTCGTTCCCCAGCAGATTGGAATAGATATAGGCGACGTGAAAGGCGCGGGAACCCTCGGCTACGAATCGTTTGCGGACCTCGTACTTGCCGAAGGCGAAGTGGCTGGCGCTGGGATTGAGGATGACGTCCACGCCCCGCCGAGCCATTTCGCCGCCCGGCCGCTGTGCCACCCAGGCATCCTCGCAGATTTCGAAGCCCACCCGCACCCCGCCCACGTCGAAGACCAAATCGCCGATGGGATAATTTCGACCGCGGACGGTCACTTCGTCCCGCACGCCGCGCGGCCAGGGCTTGAACCACCGCGGTTCGTAATGCAACCCGCTGCCCGCCAAGTGCTGCTTGGGGCGAAACCCCACGATACGCCCGTCCACGATCAAGCAGGCCGTGTTGAACAGGGCCGTCTTGTGGTAAATCGGCATCCCCACGGAGACGGCCATCCCATCGGTTTCCGGAAGGATTTCCTCCAAGACGTCGAACACCGTCTCTTGAAGCTGCGTCCCGTGGAAGGCGTCCTCGCATCCATAACCGGTGATGCACAGCTCCGGCAGGCAGAGAATGCCGATGCCTTCCTCCCTGGCGATCCGAATGGCCTCCGCGATGTTTCGGGCGTTTCCTTCCCAATCCAACGGAGTCTGATTGAGGGCCGCGCCGCCCACCTTCACCCATGTCATGGAATCTTCCTCCGTACCATCGCCGCGGCGGCCCTTCTTCTGCGGCGCAAGGCCGCACTCTCCACGATGGGATAGCGCTCCGGCCGCTCCAGTCGCCGCACCCCCTCCGGCAAGCTTGCGAGTTGCGCCCGGGCGTACGCGCGGATATCCTCCAGCGGGCACGAGGGCTGCACTGGGTGCCCCTCGTCTGTCACTGGGTGCCCCTCGTCTGTCGCCGGGCGCGCCTCGTCCATCACCGGCCGTCCCTCGTCTGTCACCGGGCGTTCCTCTGCCATCACGGGGCGCCCCTCTTCCATCAGCGGAACGAGCAGGTCCTCGCCCCGGCATGCGCCGCTCCGCAGCAACTCTTGCGTCTCGACCTTCGTCCGGAAACGTTTTGCCGCGTCCGCGGCCTCCGGCGGACCGTCACGCCGGTCATAGATCACGTCGCAAACCGCTCGGTCTCCGGCATAAAAACGGCGCACGCCGGGCAGCCCCGGCAGACTGCGTTTGGCTCGATCATTCGAGATCTTCGCCCGATCCTCCCATTCGCCCTGCCGGTTGACCACCGCGGAGAGCTTGTACACGACCGACAGCGCCGGTTCGTCGAACGCCGTGACCAGCCGAGTTCCCACGCCCCACACGTTCACGCAAGCGCCTTGTTTTTTCAACTCCGCGATGCGATATTCATCAAGGTCGCCCGACACCAGCACAGCGGCATGGGTCAGGCCGGCTTCATCCAATCTCCGCCGGGCCTCGCGACTCCATCGCGCCAGGTCGCCCGAGTCCAATCGCACGCCTTGAACCGTGATCCCCTGCCGCCGCAATTCCGCGGCGGCGGCCAGGGCCTGAGACATGCCCCCCTCGCAGTCGTACGTGTCCACGACGAAGATGCAGTTTCCCGGTACGGCACGACCGTAAGCTACAAAGGCCTCGGCCTCGTCGTCGAAGGCCATGACCCAACTATGGGCCATCGTGCCCCGCACGGGGATGCCGTAAGCCCGTCCCGCCGCGAGGTTGGACGTCCCGGCACAGCCCGCGATGTAGGCCGCCCGCGACGCCGTCAGCCCCGCCTGCCAACCCTGGGCGCGACGGAGGCCGAACTCCACCACGGGATCGCCGCCTGCCGCGCTGCAAATCCTCGCCGCTTTCGTAGCCGCCAATGAGGGAAATCCGATCAGGTTGAGCAGGGCGGTTTCCACCAACTGGGCCTGTAGTAAGGGACCCTCCACTTGCAGGATCGGTTCATTCGGGAAAACGACGGCCCCTTCGCGGACCGCGCGAACATCACAGCGGAATCGCATTTCGGCCAAAAACCGCAAGAAGTCCGGATGGAACAGCGGCTTGCCGTCGCCGCCTCGCAATGACGCCAGGTAGTTCAAATCCCGCTCGGAAAACAGCAACCGCGCCAGGAAATCTCGCGCGGACTCCTGCCCACATGCAAGGACGAACCCCCCTCGAAAGGGGTTATTGCGAAAGAACAGGTTGAATACCGCCCGGCGCTCCGCCCAACCCAGGAGCCAGTAGCCCTGCGCCATCAGCAACTCGTATAAATCCGTCGCCATGGGCGGGGGGAGGATGCCCGCCCCCTCACTTTCCGGGCATTCACGGTTGC
>JAAZNR010000643.1 GCA_012798155.1 Thermogutta sp.
GGGACGCGGCCTGCAGCGCGCTCTTGAGGCAATGCCGACCATGTAAGCTTGAGGCAATGCCACCTCGTAAAGGAGAACGGCGTATGAAGACCTTAGGCACGGCGTGCATGTTCGGCGTCGGCGCGGCGTTTTTCTTCGTGGGAAGCCTGGCCGCCCAGGTTGCGCCCACCGCCGACGAATTGCGGCAGGCTCAAACATGGGTCGAGGAGCACGCTCCCGGCGGACCCGCGGGATTGCCCTTCTCCTTCCAGTACGATGGGCGGCCCTCCGCCGAGTGCTTGCCCGGCTGGAGCTTGAAATCAGAGACCTTGCAACCGGACGAGTTTCGGACGGAATACGTGTACATCTGGCGGGATGCCGGGAGCGGGCTGATCGTGCGGCAGAGGCTGACGCGCTACCGCGATTTCCCCATGGTGGAATGGGTAGTCGAGCTGGAGAACGCGGGCAGCGCCGCGACTCCCCTGCTGGAAAACATCCTGGCCCTGGACGAAACGTGGACGCGGCACGGCGCAGGCGAATTCACACTCCATCATCACCGCGGCTCGCAGGCATCCCAGCGCGATTATGAGCCTTTGACCACGGTCCTGGAGGCGGGGCAAAGCCGGCGGCTGAGCGGGACGGGCGGGCGCCCCAGCGATGCCGACTGGCCCTACTTCGACCTCGCCTTCGACGACGGCGGGCGGATCGTGGCGGTGGGCTGGCCCGGCCAATGGGCCGCCGAGTTGATCCGCGACGCGGATCGCGGCCTTCGCCTCCGCATCGGGCAAGAGAACACGCACTTGCGGCTCCTCCCCGGCGAAAGGTTCCGCACGCCGCTGATCGTGCTGCAATTCCGGCAGGGCGACATGCTTCGGGCGTGCAACGTCTGGCGGCGGTGGATGATCAAGCACAACCTGCCGCGGCCGGGCGGCCGGCTCCCGCCCACGCAGTTCGTGGCGTCGTCTTCGCGGGCCTACGAAGAGATGATCCACGCCGACGAAGAGAATCAGATCATGCACATCCGGCGATACTTGGAAGAGGGACTCAAGCCGGATTACTGGTGGATGGACGCCGGATGGTACATCCAGGAGCAGGGCTGGCCCCAGGTCGGGACCTGGGAGGTGGACCCGCGCCGCTTTCCCCGCGGATTCAAGCCCATCAGCGATTTCGCGCACGCCCACGGCGTCAAGATTCTGGTTTGGTTCGAACCGGAGCGCGTGATGCCCGGCACGTGGCTCTATCAGCAACATCCGGAGTGGTTGCTGACGCTTTCGGGAAAGGACGACGTTTTGGCCGGGATGCAGGCATGGCGGAGCAAGTCGCTCAACACGCCGGACCCCAACGTGAGCTGCAATCTCGGCCCCAACACCTGCCGGATGGCGGCCATCGAGTGGACGCCCGGCCGGCTCTCCTTTCACCCCGGTGCGAAGGGCGAGTTCAGCGTCGTCCGCTTTACGGCTCCCGAGGCCGGCGAATACCGCGTGCAAGCCCGTTTCCTGGCCATCGACCGGCAGACCACGACCTCCGTCCACGTGCTCGCCGGGGATCGCAGCGTTTTCGAGGGTAAACTGCGTTTGGACGGCGCGGGCGCGGA
>JAAZNR010000073.1 GCA_012798155.1 Thermogutta sp.
ATTGCGGCAAGTCGGGAAGGGCGGACTGCTCGAAGCGAATCTCCGCGAATTCCCCGTCTTCCCGTTGAGCCGTATACCGGGCGCCGCCGAGTCCGAGATACTCGAGGATCGCGTTCGGGACCTGATAAAAGAAAAAGCCCTTGCTCCCCTTCCGCATGGCGGACAGCAGGACCTCGGTGGCTTGCTCGTCCAGAAACGGGTGATAGGGCACGAGGATCAGCGGATGAGCGGCCAAAACGCCCTCATCCACGGCATCGTCCTCCAGCCAATCGGCTCCCAGTCCGAGGGCCTCCAGAAACTCGGCCATGCGCCGGGCCGTCTCCTGGGCGGTACGGAACTCCGACTTCGTGCCGTGCAGCTTCGGTGACGGCACCACGATCGCGATCTCGTGGCGCCGCGCGGTCAGCGAGAACAGCCGCGCGGTTGCGTCCACGTCCCGTCCACGCCAAAAAGCGATGCGGATGCCGTCCACCTGATTCCATCCGGCGGGGGTCCCCTCGGTACGAAATTGCGACTTGGGAAAGCGGAGGACGCTCCGCCGCGATTCCGCTATTCGACCCGATCCGGCATACCACCCCTCGCCGCTGCGGAAGTAGAGCGAGACGGAACCCACGGCTTCGGGGCGATCGACGGCCAATTCCAAGAGGAAGGCGCCCGCCGACGATAGGTCGAGCCGGACTGCCCGATCGTGGACGCTTCTTGCCTGTTGCGTATCCGCGGCGAAGGGAAGCCGGATTTCCAGGCAGGGGGTACCGTCCGTCTCGGCCCGGCGGACCGGTTGCGATCGCTCGTCCGGTTTCCAGGCAGCCTGAGCTTCGGCGTCCGCGGCGTAGGCGAACGTTTCAATCACTTCGTCCCGGAAGCCGCCGGATGCTTGCGCGGCTTCCTCGGCCGCCGCAGGACGGGCCGTCCAGGCCGCCGGAGTCAGCAGCAGGAGCAAGATCGCGGCCCGGGCCGTCGCTCCGCGACGGCGCAAGACGGGAACGACAGAACCAAGGCCCGATCGGTCGCCGATTCGATTTGGGATCATGCTTGCGGCCTCCGTTGATGGTAACGCTTTGCAATTGTTGCGTTGCAACCGTTTCAATCCGCGCCCTCGCGTAAAGGGCGATTCCGGGAAAGCGATTATCGGTAGAGGGCGATTCCGCCAAGCGGATTATCAACTATTGCGGTGGAAGGTTGCAATCCGCGAGCGGTTCCGTTTGCGGGCGGCAAGCGTGGCGGCTGGGATGCGCTCAGAGGGAGAGTTCTTCCATCAGAGCACGCAATTCGTCCTTCACGATGGGCATCGCGCCCGGACGCGAGGCGACCAGTGCGCCCACCCGGTTGGCAAATTGGGCCTGCCGATGGAGGGGCTGACCTCGGAGTCGGGCAAAGACCCAAGCGGCCGTGAAGGCATCGCCCGCCCCGACCGTATCCACGACTTCGACGGCCACCCCCGGCTCGTCGGCGACTTGATCTCCCTCGATCACCAAGCAGCCGTTGGCGCCCCGCGTGATGCACACCGCGCGAACGCCGTAGCGATCTTGCAGACGCGCGGCGAACTCGCGGGGATAGCAGGGGCCTAATTCCAGCAGCTCGGTCAGGGCGGCCTCTTCCTCTTCGTTGAGTTTCACCACATGGCACAGACGTAGCGACTCTTCGATCCTCGAACGATCGAAATAGTCCTGCCGCAAATTGACATCATAAACCACCAGGGCGCGATCCTTGACGGACGACAGGACCCGCCGAATCGTCTCGCGCGAGGTCGGGGAGCGCTGGGCCAAGGTGCCGAAGCAGACGGCGGCCGCGTTTTCGGCCGCCTCCCGCCACTGCGGCGTCCATTCCATGAAATCCCAGGCCGCATCGGGGCGAATCGTGAATCGCGGTTGATCCGGACGCGAGGTATCGACCTCGACGGTACCGGTGGCGTGGGCCGCGTCCCGCTGGATGTAGTCCGTGACGACGCCGCCGTTTTGCAGCAGGGCCAAGAGGTCCTCGCCGCGGCGGTCGTCGCCGACCCGGGAGAGTACTGCGGCTCGACAGCCCAGTTGGGCCGCGTGAAAGGCGAAGTTGGCCGGCGCCCCGCCCGGCAACTCTCGATCCGGGAAACAATCCCAAAGCACCTCGCCCAGGCCCAGCACCCATTTTTCGTCGCTCACCGGCGATCCTCCCTGTCTTCCGTTTTTTGCAGCCGTTCACGCCCCTGCCCGGTCTGTCATTGCAGCGCGGAGGGGCAGAGGCCGTTTTTGAAACGCAGAGGACGCAGAGGACGCGGAGAAGAAAGAAGGAGAACGAAGAATTGGTAGCCCGAACTCTGCGTTCTCCGCGTTTTCACCCTTTCATTCCGCCTAGCCGTCCCTGGGCCGCTGGGAGCCGAAAGACGTATCCGCACATTCACTCCCAAAGGCGGCAGTCCCATTGTCGCGGCTTTCATCGCAAGCATGAACACGGTCCCCCTGAACGGTTACCGTTTTTTGACGCCGTTCATCAACTCGTCGCCGCGGCGTGGCAAGCGGACCTGCCGCCGCGCATGCCCGCGACTTCCCGCGGCGACGGTCGCGAGCCTGGCTTGTCCGGGTCGTTTGCCGGGCCGCGGCGGGGCGCCGGCAAGTCCGCGGCCGCTCGTTCGCGGAGTCGGAAAGGCGCCGCCTTGGGGCTTGCTACGGCTGCTTGGGAGGCTCCAGGAGTCCCCGATTCCTCATCCACTCGATGCAGGCGGTGGGCCACAACTCGGTGCCCGGCACGCCTTGCGCCAAACCCAATCCGTGTTTGCCCTTCTCGAAGACGTGCAGCTCTCCCGGCACGCCGGCCCGGCGGAGGGCCAGATAAAACTGCACGCTGTTTTCCGGAGGTACCCCCGTATCCTCGTTGGTAGTCCACAGGAAGGTCGGCGGCGTTTCCGGCGTGACCTGCTTTTCGCTGGACAGGCTGCGGACCAACTCGGGGTCGGGGTTGTCGCCCAGCAGGTTCCGCTGCGATCCGCGATGGGCTTCCTTCTCGTCGAACATGATGACGGGATAACAGAGGACGGCGAAGTCGGGCCGGCAACTGACGCGATCGACGGGATCGGCGGCGTTGGGGTCGCCGGCGTCGAAGTGCGTGGCCGCCGTCGAGGCCAAGTGTCCGCCCGCCGAGAAGCCCAGCACCCCGATGCGGTCGGGCAACACGCCCAACTCGTCGGCGTGGGAACGAACCCAGCGTATCGCCCGTTGCACATCCAGCATCGGGGCGGGGTGCATGTAGCCCTTATTCCGGTGACGATAGTCGAGGATGAAGCCGGCCACGCCGTGCGAGTTGAGCCACTGGGCGATCTGATGGCCCTCGTGATCCATGGCCAGGAAACCGTAACCGCCGCCCGGACAAATCACCACGCCGGCGCCGACCGCCTTGTCCTTCTCCGGCAAGTAGATGATCAACCCCGGCTTGTCTTCGGGTTTGTCGCCCTTTGCCAGCGGCGCCCCCTGCGGCCAAAGGAGTTCCGTGGTCGGCTCCGCGGCCCGGACGCCGGCGCAAAAGACCGCGCAAATCGCAATGCCAAGGATCAACAGGCCGGCATTCCAGGCCCCTACGTTGGACCGAGCGAACAATCTCGTACTCGAACGGCGACTTCGCATCGTGGTGCTCCCTCCCGGATCACGAGAACTTCGGACGTGCCGACGAACCGCCGCCGGCCGCCCCCTTCCCAAATCGTACCCGTTCATGGGCCGGCCCGGTCCGTCTTTGAAACGCAAAGGTCCGGACGGCACGGATTTTGAAACGCAGAGGGCGCAGAGAGCGCGGAGAAAGAAGAATCGGCAGCCGCAACTCTGCAATTCTCTGCGTTTCCTTTGCACTCCCCAAAGCCGTTCACGTGCCTGCCGCCGGCCCGTGAACGGTTACCCCAGATCTTTACCGCGGTTGGACATGAGTTTATCCCGTCCGCCGACAAAAAGCAAAGGAGTGGGCGTCGTTTTCATCCGGAGGGGATCGGGTAGGCAATCGCGCCGCCGCGGGCTTCCGTCGTCCGGCTAACGTGCAAGAGTCCCGACGATTTTTTACCCGACTTTACCGATTTTTCTCGCCTTTACCGATTTTCTCACCCGACTTTACCGATCCTTTTGGCCCTTTCGGTTGACGTAGGGGGCGGCAGGCAATCACGGCGGCGCCCCAGCTTACGCGGCAGGGTCGGCATGTTTCGAATAATCCTTAAACTCTGCGCCTTTTACTGCCGATGAACCGGGACGCGTGCGTCTCCGCGGATGAGTGCGAATTCCGCCGATGAGCATGAGTTTGTTGCTTTCGGCAGCGGGCGATTGTTTCGCCGCTCGGTCCGCCCCCCCTCGGGAAACAGCCTGGTTTGCCGCAATCCATGAACGACCCTTCGGCCGAATGCCCTTCTTCGACGCTTGCCGACGTCCGAACCTCTTCGGAGGCCGAGGCGAGCGCCGTCGTCCAGGCGGACCGGCCGGGCGAGCCGCGGGGGTCGGCAACAGGGGTCGAGGCCCGCCTGGACTCCCCTCACGCCCCGCGAGAACTACCAGCGCCCCACGGACCGGGCGTTTCGCCCGGTGTCAAAAATGACACGGCCGGCGCGGGCGAGGCCCCCCATGCCGTCTTCGGCGAGGAGGATTGGGACCGTGCCGCTCTCGAAACGGCACCTCTCCCGGAAAGATGGCGCCGTCATGCCCGCGAGTTGGCGGAGTATCTCCGTCAGCGACAACGGGACCTGGACGAGCGCGAAGCCCGGCTCAACTCGCACGCCGCCAAATTGGAGCACGAGGACCGGCTGTTGCGGCTGCTTTGGTCCCAGCGGGTTGAGGAATGGGAAGAGAGGCGGCTGGAACTCGCCCGCCGCGAAGCCGAGCTGGACCAACGCGAATCGTCTCTACGTCGCCGGGAGGAAGAGCTGCAGGAACAAGCCGCGGCGATGCGAACACGGGAGGAGGTCCTGGATCAACGGGAGTATCAGATCGGTCTCGGTGAGTTCGATCTCGCCGGTCGTCGCCGAGAGTGGGAGTCGCGCGTTCGGGCATTCGAGGAGCATAGCCGGGATTTGGAGGCCTTGGCGGCCGTCTTGGTGCCCGCCGAGGAACCGCCACCGCCCATGGCCGAGACTCTGCCGCAAGCGGAGGGTTGCCCCCCGCCGGTCGAGCAGGAGAATCCGCGGGGACCTATCGCGCCGGATTTCCGTCCGGCAATCGTCCCGGCTTCTCCGGCCGAGGGATCGGACGCGAGCGAAGACCTGCGGTCTCGCGAGCGATCGCGGGCGGAGGCGGAAGCCCAGGCCAATCACTTGCGGCACCGCGCCGAGGACTTGCTCCGCGAGTTGGAGCAGGATCGGGACAAACTGCGGCGGGAAAGCCGAGACTTGCGAAACCGCTGGGCGACGTTGGAGCGGCAACTGCTGGCCGACTGGACGACGCGAAACCGCGTCCTCCTGGAACGGGAAAGAGGGCTTCGAACCGCCGCGGCGAAGAATCAGGCCGTGCTTGAGGCGGCCCAATCGTTGCACCGGCGTGCCTTGGAGCATCGCACGGCGGCGGAGGAACTCCTCGCTCGACTTTCCGGCCGGGCCTCCCGGGCGGCGCTCCGGAAGCGGTTATCGCGATTGCGAAGGGCGTTGAAGGCGGCCTACCAAGAACGAGCGGACGCGGCCGAGCAAAAACTGGCTGAGTGCCGCCGCATTCACGAGGAAACGTCGGCCTTGCAAGAGGCTGTTGCAGCGGAGTGGCGACGGCACGACGCAGCCTTGACGGAGCGTCGCAAGGAACTGCTGGACCAGGCGCGAGAATTGGCCGGCCGCGAGGAACAGTTCCGCCTGGCCGAGCGCGATTGGCTGCTGGAACGCCGGAAATACGAAACCGTCGAACTGCGGCTGCTTACGGAGATCCACCGCCTCCGCGAGCGCCTGCGGGAATCACGGGGGCAAGCCTGACGCGGCTCCTCGCCGGTTGTCCCCTGA
>JAAZNR010000644.1 GCA_012798155.1 Thermogutta sp.
CGCAAAGCCGGCTCCCGCCCCCAACGCCCTGGCGGCCGGAACGTGAACCGTGCGAATCCTGCATTTCAATGAACATCTGAGTTGGGCGGGCGGGGTGGAGACGTACCTGCTCCACTTGATCCCCCGCTTGGCCGCCCAGGGGATCGAACAGCATTACGCCTTCGCGCAGGGCGACGCGAGCCTGTGGCCGAATTCGATTCCGCTGCCGGAACTCGCTGGATTCGGTCGCCGCGCCGAGGCGGCCGGCTATGCCCGGACGCAACGGCTGCTGCGGGACCTGCGTCCCGACGTGATCCACATTCACCGCGTTTATAACCTCGGTGTGATTCAGGCCTGTCTGGAAAACGGCCCGGTAGTGGTGACGTGCCACGACTATCTCTATTTGTGTCCCGCCGCAAGCTTCTTTCATAGACGCACGCAGACCATCTGCCGGCGCCGGGCGGGTCCCGCCTGTTTCGCCGTCACCTTGTTCAAGCATTGCCTTACGCCGCGACCGCGCTTCGCGGCGGCGTATTATCGCCGAGTGCGCACGTTCGTGCGATGGAAGGATCGCTTCGCCGCGGTGCTGTGCCCCAGCGAGTCCGTCCGCGAGCGGCTCTTGGCCCACGCTTTCCCGGCCGAAAAGGCGATCACGCTGCCCTATTTCTGCCCGGTCAGTCCGCGTGCGGAGCCGCGCCCTTTGCCGAGCACCCCCACGCTCCTGTTTCTAGGGCGGATCCGACCGATCAAGGGGTATGACGTCTTCATTCGATGCTTGGGGCTGATCCCCAACGCCAGGGGGCTGATGGTCGGCGATCTCACGCCCGAGAGCAGTCGCCGCGTTACCGATACGGCCCGCACGGCGGGCTGCGAGGACCGGCTGACCCTGCGCGGTTGGGCGTCGCGGGAGGAAATCACCGCGCTATTCGAAGCCGCGAGCGTCTTCGTGTTCCCGTCCATCTGGCCCGAGACCTTGGGGATCGTGGGGCTGGAAGCCATGGCCCGCGGAGTGCCGGTAGTGGCCGCGGACGTGGGCGGGGTACGGCAATGGCTGAAGGACGGGGAAAACGGTTTCCTGGTTCCGCCCAAGGATGCGGCGGCCACAGCGGCCGCGGCCCGCCGCTTGCTGGAATCGCCCCAGCTTATGCTCCGCATGGGCAAGGCCGCCATCGAGACGATTCAAAACGGTTTCCTCCCCGAGCAGCACATAGCGCGACTCGTCGAGGTCTATCACTCCAGGGCGCGGCATGTGGAGGCCGCGGAGACGCCGGTATGACGACGGAAGAGCCGCGGACAATCCGAGTTCTGCACTATTTCGCCTTTCCCGGCGGCGGCATCGGCCGCTACGTGCACGAGCTTCTCACGAGGATGGCGCGGGAACCGGGTCTGGACGTGGAATTGGCCTGCATTCCGAGCTATCACTATCGCCGGGAGGCGACGTACCCGCTGTGGCCCGGTCTGCGGGAAATTACGCACCCCCTGCCGATCCGCCGGCGAATGCGGTTCGCGATCAACCTATTCGTCAATCCCTTACGAGCCGTTCGGCGCGCCAAACAAAGCGGGGCCCGAATCATCCATCTATCGACGATTCCGCACGTGACCTTCGCGTGGTGGTCCCGCGCCTTGCGGCGATCGGGAATCCGCCTGGTCGCCACCGCGCACGACGTCCGCCGCTCGCAGGGCCTCGTCTGGCACGCTTACGAGATCGAACAGCTCAAAAGGCTCTATCGGGCCTGCGATGCTCTGTTCGTCCATAGCGAATACCAGAAGCGCGACCTCATCGACTTCGCGGCGGTTGGGGCGGAGAAGATCCACGTCGTCCCCCACGGGCCGTACGACTACGGTCGCCCGAGCGCGTCGAAAGAGGAGCTTCGCCGCCGCTACGGCATCCCTTTGGATAAGCAGGTCGCGTTGTTCTTCGGCGACATTCGGCCGGACAAGAACTTGGACCTGTTCCTGCGGGCCATGGCGCCGTACAAGGACCGGTTGTTTCTGGTGGTGGCGGGGCAGGCCAA
>JAAZNR010000645.1 GCA_012798155.1 Thermogutta sp.
GTCCGCCAGAAGGTCCAGCATGTCTTGGCCGGGCAGGGAATGGCCGTCTCCGCTATGAATCCAGATCGCGGTAGGCGCGAAGCCCGGCGGAATCGGGCGGGCGAGGAGCGGAGCGGCCGCCGCGGGCAGCCAATACCCGTGTGTCAGTACGGCGAGAACCACTGCCGCCGCAATCAAGGCGACGGACGGCAGGAAGAGCCGGTGACGCCGCAGGCCGGCCTCCGCCGGCAACGGCTGCGGTTCCGCTTGTGCCGATTCGTCGGGACGCTCGGATTCCTGACGGTCAAGTTCGCCCGCCATCAGCCCTCAGCTCCCAATAACAGGATAGCCGGAAGCGATCCATCCGGCCCCGATTCCAGGGGCATCGGGGAGGGAAGGCTCACGGTCCCGGCGGAATCCACCACGCATTGTCGCAGCAATTGGGATCGTCGGGCGGGCAAGTAGAGGGATCGCAAGTGCCGCAGACATTGATGGCCTCCACGGCCTGCGCCAAGTCGTTCAGTTCGCTCAGCAGCGCATTCCGCACCGCCGCCAACCCGCCAATGATGCCGATCACCAGGAGCGAAATCAAGAGCACCCACTCGAAGCTCAACATCCCTCGCCGGCTGTGTCGCCGGGACTTTCGAGAACGAATCGGCTGCATTGCGATCAATCTCCACGATACTCTCGGGCCGTGTTTTGTGACCGTAGTCCGTCCCTCGCGTTAGCCCACGTCCGCCGCCCGCGCTCGTGCGTAGGCCCCTTCTCATCCACGATCAGGATTCCGATTTCCGTCTCCCGTCGAAGCGATCAGCCATGGATCGGGCGGCGACCGGCATCGGCCTGAGGGGACTGTGTAGGCCGCTGCACATCCCGTTCCAAAGTCGCAACCAAGCCGTCGCCGCGGGCGAAGAGGCCCGTTTCATCCGGGCGCGACCGGACGATCCGAAAAAATCGGCACGCCAGGGACTCGACGAGGCGTTTCGGCGGGGCAACGTCGGGGAAGGGACGTTCACGAACGGCAACACGCCGCCGCGTCCGTTGTTGCGCCGGCGGCGGTTGCCTCTTGGCTCAAGCAAATCGAAACCCGCGGCTCCAGTACTACAGCGCTAGCTCGGCCGGCATTGCCCAATCGGGGCATTCCGGGGAAGCAGTCTTTCGGAATCTGAGAGCATGTCTTCAAATTAGATTGGGTGCCACCTTGCGGCTGGCAAGACGTAATTTTACAACGCAGGATAAGAAGCTGGGCAAACTGGGGTACGCAGCTTTGTGAGTCTGCGTAAAATCGTTAACCCGCTTTCGGCGACTCTGCGCAGTGAAACTAATTTGAAGACATGCTCTGAGAAAGCTGGAGAATCCGAATCAGCGACCCCGCAGTGTAGTACTCACTGGACTTTTGCAAATTGTGGTGACAAGTTCTCGTCCGCCTTGGAAGAGGGTTATGGTGAAGGCAATTAGGCGCGAAAACGGCTTGCCGTAATTGCCTAACTTCACCAATCCCTCGCCCACTGCCCCTCTCCCAGAGGGAGAGGGGAGCAGTTTGCAAAAGTCCAGTACTCAGGAATCGCCGGGCACTGAAATCCAGTCGATGCAGACGCTCCGCCCGGGTCGGCCCAGGCCGTGGACCTTCGCCTTGGATGCAGCCGGCGGCCGGGCGGGATCGAGGTATTCCTTGCGCAACACGTCCACGGCCTTCGCCGCGTCGTCGTCGGACACGAAGTAATGGGCCTTCGCTCCGTGACGAAGATCGCTGCCGGCCGATCCCAACGCCTCGGTCAATTGAGAAAACACGTCCCGCGTCTGCCTCGTCCCGTCCCCATCTTCTCGGGCGAGAAACCCGGCCGTGAATATCAGCGTCGGACTATTCACCACCGCCGCACGGCTGAAATTGGGCGACGGTTTCACGTCCGGGGGATTATAGAAGCGGATCGGCCCCGTGCCCTCGCCATCGTTATCCGCGGCTTTAGGGCGACAGGCGATCATTTCGATCTCGACCGGGGCGGATGCGATCCAAAACGCAAAACTGACGGGAGGGACCGGCCTATCCGAAAAGGCCGACCGAATCGCATCGAACACGGTCGGCGTGTCTTTTATCTTCGCCAAGAAGACCCGGAGTTGAACGACGTCCGCGGGTCCGCAACCCAGCTCGGCGGCCAGCGCGAGTTGCCCTTTGATCGAGGCCTGGGCGGCTTCGGCGGTCTCGCCCTTTTCCGGCCGGCCGGACAAAAACACCAAGTTCCCGGCCGGCGCCAGAGAATAGTCCGCCGGACCCACATGGGCCGGCCTCGGCGGCACGGATTTCACCGTGACCGCAGCCGCCTCGCCCTCCACCGCGGCAATAGCGTCGATTGCCAGCTTCTCCAAAGGGTCGGGGTGGGGCATCACCACGGCGGTTACGACGGGCGGACACCCCTCCGGCAACAGCTTGGGAAGCTGGGAGAGAAACGCCTCCACGTCCTCCAGGGACGCGCCGTACACGTTCAACCGTACCAACCGGGTAAGGTCCGTTCCGCCCGCTTCGAGGATGCTGGAAAGCTTGGCGATCAATCCCTCGGCCGAGCCGCCGCCCTCAGCCCCCTGGGACAATTCTCGCGTGAAGAGCAGCGGCCTTTGATGGACCACGACAACCGACGAGGTGCCGGGAAACGGCCCTGCTCCCAGCCGATGCACCCCCGGCTGCCACTCTTTTTTCGCCGCCCGAACCGAGCCTGGTTCTTCGCGAGCCGCTTGGGGACCCGCTTCGGGAGCCTCTTCGGGAGCGGCCGAACCCGCGGACGCCTGATCGCCTTGACCGGTCGGATTCCCAGCACGCGGACAGCCCGCGAGAAAGGGTAGCATCAAACCGATCCCAAGCCCCCAAATGAAGCGATTTTTCATTCCCGACAGCCTTTCCTTCCGGTCTCAAAGCCTGTTTCGCCGCGATTGCCTCGACCCGTCGCTCGCGGTTTTTGGACGCCGTCCCTCAAACGGACTCAGGGAGTTCATAGCCCTTGCGTTTGGGGCAATCCAGCAGGGCATTGGCTTCCTCGTCGTCCGGGAAGATTTCCTTTTCCGGATCCCACTTCAAGCGGCGACCCAGCCACCGCGCGATGTTTCCCAAGTGGCAGAGCGTCGCCACGCGATGACCGTTCTCCACCTTCATGATGGGATCCTTGCGCGACTTCACGCACTCGTAGAAGTTGTGCATGTGGTTGTCGCTCTCATAGACGCGAACCGCGTCCGACGGCAAGGGCTGCTGATCCAGCTCGGGGGGGTCGCATTCGTAGCCGTCGCGGAAGACGGTGATCTTGCCTTTCTCGCCGATGAACGTGCCGCCCCCGCCCAATCGGGACTCGGTGCTTTCGAGCTTGAGGATCACATCGTTGCCGAAGCGGTAATGGACGACCGGCGACCTCATGAGTTGATCGCCGCGATCGCGATTCTCGGGCTGTTCGTAGGTCAGCGAGGCGAGCTTTTCCTCGGGCTCCACCCAGACTTCGACGGGGCCGCTTTCGTCCATGCCCAGCCCCCACAGGACCATGCTCAGCCCGTGGCAACCCCAATTCAGCAACTCGCCGCCGGAATAGGGACGCAAGGACATCCAGCCGGGACCGACGGCCGCTTTTTCCGCGGGTTCGGCCGGATAATTTTCCCGATTGTAGGGTACCCGCGGCACATAGGCATTGATATTGAACGGGACCACCTCATTGGGGCCGCACCAGGCATCCCAATTCAGCTCGGCCGGGACGGGTTCCTCCGCGAATCGGTAATCCCAGGGGCTGGGGTAGTTGTGACCGATGACGGTGTGCACCTTGCCGATGAAGCCGTTGAGGATCATTTCCACGGCTTTGCGGGTTTTGGGGTGGGATCGCTGCTGCTCGCCCGTCTGAAACACCCGATTGTACTTGCGGACCGCCTGGACCATGACTTGGCCCTCGCGGATGGTATGGCTGAGCGGTTGCTCGCCGTAGATATCCTTGCCCGCCTGGCAGGCATGGATGCAGGGCAAATAGTGCCAATGCTCGGGCGTGGCGTAGACGACGACCTCCACCTCCTTGAGTTCCAGCAGCTTGCGGTAGTCGTGGAAAGGTTTGGCCTTGTACTTCCCGGCCCACTGTCCCGCTCGGTTGGAATTGAAATCCGCGACCGCCACGATCTTGGCGTAGCCGGGCGGCTTCCCCTGGCCGCCTTTTCCGATCGCCAATTGCCCGTTGCGGCGGCCGCAGCCGATGATACCGACCCCGATTCTCTCGTTCGCCCCCTGGGCGCTGCCGGGAATGACATCGGGGACCGGAACCTTCGATTCTTTCTCAGCCGACTTCTTGCACGAGCTGAAGGCGGTCAGGCTGACGGTCGCAGCGGCGCCGGCCATGCGTTGCAGGGCCCCTCGCCGATTGATCGCTCCGTTTTCCCGAGATAAATCGTGACGCATACTGGATTCTCCTGAGGACTCGGAAACTCTATCAGTTTTACTGCGCAGGATTGCCCAAAGCGGCTTGCCGATCTTACGCGGACTCACAAAGCTGCGTACCCCAGTTTGCCCAGCTTCTTATCCTGCGGAGTAAAATCAGTAAACCCCCCGGATCCTGCGGACCGCAAGCCCCGTCGTACAAGCCGCTCCTATACGCAAAGGCGTCGCGGGAAGACGCTTGGCCGGGATCGGCCGTCGCCGAATCAAGCCCCGCCCGGCGATCACGCCTTGGCGATTCGCGGATAGACCTTTCGGATCGCCTTGACGATGTCCTGCAAATCGTTCTCGTCGAAATTGGGGTCGATCATGACACCCCCGA
>JAAZNR010000646.1 GCA_012798155.1 Thermogutta sp.
CACGATCTGCGTCACCGACATGGAAGCTTTGCCCGCCGTGCCGGATGGGGCAAAGCCGAACAGCACGCCCTTTTCAGGAAAGGCTTGGCCGATCACCATCCCCTGCGGATCGGAGACCAAGACCGGCCGGACATTGGACAATTGGAGATGTTCGGCGACCAACATGGCGGGATAGGCCTTTTCGAGATGCACCACAATGCCCATGACCCTGCCGTCGCGGAAATGGGTCTCGACGCGAGTGAACGGCCCGACCGCGTACAAATGCAGCAGATCGCCGTCCTGCTCCACCTGCGCTGTGGGCTCCCCCCAAGCTTTGCGGACCTCTTCCATCGTCGAAACGCCGGGCGTAATGCCGTTGAATGCGGCGGGATCGACGGTCACTTCCGTGTTCGTGACGGGATCGGCGGCCGGTTCCAAACCTGAAGCTTGATCGGCTCCGGCTGCGGTGTCGGCCGGTCCCGCGTCGTGAGCGCCATCGGCGGATGAGGCGGGCACGCCGGTCGATTCGGCGGCGTCCGTTTGGGTTGCTTCGGTGCGCAGCGTGAGCGTGGGGCCTGTTTCCGCCGGAACCACCGCCGGTTCAAGCGTCGCCTGCGAGTTTCGCGCTGCGTCCCCGCCTAATTGCACTGCCACGCCGTCGTTCGTCGACGGCACAACGCCGTCCTGGCTGCGGACCAAGGGGCCGAAGAATAGCACCATGCCCGAAAAGATCGGCACGAAAAGGCGTCGAACCATCGACGGAAGGGAACGCATAGCGAGTTCCTCCTGAACATCGCGGCCCTGTAGGGGGGCCTAAAAAACGCACGCGAGTGTCCCCGCCCGCCCACGAGGGACCGGAACCTGCGATCGCGGCACGCCAATCCGATGCACCCGGCTCCGCCGACGTGATTCCCCAAAAGAAGATTTTCCACGGCGAATCGGGGACGGCCGATCCTGGCACTCGCCGAACCCCTTCCCCGGCGAATTCCTCGCCCATGCCACGGATGCAGCCTGCCGAGTCGGCTGGTAGTTTAGCGTCCCCTTTCCATTTGCGTCCAGAGCGTTTTTCCCCGCCTCCGAGACGAGGGTGCGTCAGGCGATTTGCTCTGACGGCCGGAGTGCAAGAAAACGTCCGTAGGACGGAGGAATCCGTAGGACAGGAATTGTGTATCCTTGGGTTAAAGCTGCGCGAACTGAGAAGCCCTGGCAATAAGAGGCAATAAGAGCTGAGAAGCCCTGGCAATAAACTGCCAAGTTCAAGGAGGGACGACGATGACGCAACCAAGAGGGACGACGATCACGCGAGCAAGGATGAGCGCGGGGCTGCCACTGCCGGCTCGTCCGGCAGTGCGTTTGCGTGGTGTGGAAAGCACTGCTGGGCCGGCCAGCCGTGGCACCCGGCGGACAAGGCGCAGAGGGAGAAGAATCGGTATAGCCGCAACTCTATGTTCTCCGTCTTCTCTGCGTCTCCATCTTTTCCATTTCCTTCTCTACTCACTTCCCCTCCGTGCCGTCTGCGTTCTCTGGGATTCCAGCTTGCCATTCCCAGAAGCCCAATGGTTTCCAGTTCCAGCCGGGTGGCGGGGGCGAATTCGCCAGCCCCATGCGCTCGGTCACGACAGAGCGTGCCCCTCCATTGCGCTACCCCTGATGCGCCGCGCTCCCTCGTGGCCGCGCAAACGGAAATGCCATTCCACTTCGAAGGTCACCGGAAGAAGGTCACGGGAACGATGCGCGGCGGTCGAGGGCCCGGCCGGGTTGCCAGTGGAATCGCGGATCGCCTTCCTCCAATGTTCCCGCCGGGCGAGCACCCTTGGCCGGCATCTTGCGCAAGGCGTCGCCGAGGTCCTCTCGCATCGCGTCCGCTAGGGCTTCCATCTCCTGAACCACTTCCGGGTGCTGGTCCGCCAGGTTCTTGGTTTCGCCGGGGTCCGATTCCAGATCAAAAAGCGAGAGACCGATGGATGCCCGTTCGTAAGGTGCCGGAGTGCCGCCGGTACCGCCCGGGCGACCCGCCAAGGTTTGGTAATTATGCGGAAAATGAAGCTTCCACTTTCCCATGCGGACGGCGTGCAGTTCTTTGTTCCAGTAAAAGTACAGGGCCTGGTGCGGGCTTTTCGCGTCGGCGTCGCCGCGCACCAGGGGCAGAATGCTCAGGCCGTCGATCTTGTGCGGGGGCAACGCGGCGCCGATGATCTCCGCGATGGTCGGCAGGAGATCGATGGTCATGACAGGCTCGCGGCAACGCGTACCCGCGGGGACCGTTCCCGGCCACCACATCACGGTGGGCACGCGGCATCCGCCGTCGAACATCGTGCCCTTTCCCTCGCGGAGCGGTTTGGCCGAGCCGGCATGATCGCCGTAGGACAGCCAGGGGCCGTTGTCCGTCGTGAAAATCACCAGCGTTCGCCGGTCGAGTTGATTCTCGCGGAGCGTGTCGAGGATTCGGCCGACCGACCAATCGACCTCCATGACCACGTCCCCGAACAGGCCGCGACGGCTTTTGCCCGCAAATTTGTCGCTGACGTGAAGCGGGACGTGGACCATGGAATGGGGTACGTAAAGCAGGAACGGGCGATCCTTATTCCTCTCGATGAAGTCCACGGCATGTTCCGTGTACCAAGTTGTCAGATTCCTTTGGTCGTCGCCCGTCACATCGTCGTCGATCACCTCGGTTTGCTGCAAGAGCGGCAGGTTGGGGTAATTTCGTCCGGCCGTGGGGTGAAACGGCCACATGTCGTTGGAGTAGGGCAGACCGAAGTATTCGTCGAAGCCGTGGCTTGCCGGCAAGAACTTGGGGTGGTGCCCCAGGTGCCACTTGCCGAAGCAGGCCGTCGCATAACCCTTTTGCTTGGCGATCTCGGCGATGGTGACTTCGTCGGCGCTAAGCCCATGTTTGGCCGTGTGGTTCAGCGCGCCGAGGATGCCCACCCGAATGTTGTAGCACCCGGTGATCAGGCCGGCGCGGGACGCCGAGCAGACGGCTTGCGTGACGTAGAAATCGGTGAAGACCCGCCCTTCCGCGGCCATGCGATCCAAATGCGGGGTGGAATAGCCCTCGGCCCCGAACGGCCCGATATCCGCGTAACCCATGTCGTCAATAAAGATGATCACGAAATTCGGCGGCGCATCCGCCGTCGGGGAAGCGGCGTAGGCCATGGAGGCGGGGCAAAGCGACGCCGCCGTGAATCCTACCAAGAGCCGAGAAAAAACGGCGGGGATGTGTGGTCTTGCGGCGCGACTCGTCGTCATGGTCGGTTGGCTCCTCGGCAAATCGGTTTTGGAAGACGTAGCGGTTCCCGGGCTGTTGCAAGCCGAAAACGTACCCGACCCATCCACACCCGAAGGCACCGGCCGCATTTTTCCAGGCTTCCTGGCGAGCATGAAGACGGTCCCCGTGAACGGTTACTGGCAAATGGACGGGTTCGGGCGGACTCGCTCCGCTCTTCAGCCATGGATGATGTCGTGGCCAATATATCAAATCCCAATCGGCAAACCAATGCTTTGCCGGGCGCTGCCGGTATGTTATTCGTCGCGTACCCCGGTTCTCCCTTCCGGAACGCGGCAAGCGGTGGTTTTCGCAATTATTGACACCCATAACAGGGGCCCTTAGAATCAGGCAGTCATTCGGATCGAACGGCTGCGCAAGTCGATTCTTCCGTTCAGTAACCGTTACTCTTTCCGGAAAGGGAGGTGCCATCGATGGCAGCGCAGGGACAATCAGGTATCGTGAACGTCATGAAAGAGGCCCGCCTGTTTCCCCCTTCTCAGGAGTTCTCTTCCAAGGCCCGTATCAAATCCATGGCGGAATACGAGGCCCTGTGGCAACGTGCCAAAGATGATCCGGAAGGCTTTTGGGGAGAGTTGGCCAAGGAGTTGCACTGGTTCAAACCGTTCAAAAAGGTTTTGATCTGGAACGAGCCGTTCGCGGAATGGTTCGCGGGCGGGCAGACCAACATCTCATACAATTGCCTCGACGCCCATCTGACCACTTGGCGGCGGAACAAGGCGGCGTACATTTGGGAAGGCGAGCCGGGCGACGTTCGCATTTTGACCTATGAGATGCTGCATCGCGAGGTCTGCAAGTTCGCGAACGTGCTCAAAGGGTTGGGCATCCAAAAGGGCGACCGCGTTTCCCTCTACATGCCGATGGTCCCCGAGCTGGCGATCGCCATGCTGGCCTGCGCGCGAATCGGGGCCGTGCACTCCGTGGTCTTCGGCGGATTCGCGGCGGAAGCCCTGGCGGATCGCAACAACGACGCCCAGGCGAAACTGATGATCACGGCCGACGGTGGTTGGCGGCGCGGCAAGATCGTCCCCTTGAAGGACAATGTCGATGCGGCCTTGGCGAAGTCGCCGAGCGTGCAGAAGTGCATCGTCTTCAAACGGACCGGCCAAGATATTCCCATGGAGGAGGGTCGCGATCTGTGGTGGCATGAGCTGATGGCGAACGCCTCCGCGGATTGCCCGGCCGAACCGATGGACAGCGAAGCGCCGCTGTTTTTGCTGTACACCAGCGGCTCCACCGGCAAGCCGAAGGGTGTCAAGCACACCACCGCGGGCTACAATCTGTACGCCAAGAAGACGACCGAGTGGGTGTTCGACGTCCGCGACGACGACATCTACTGGTGCACGGCCGACATCGGCTGGATCACCGGCCACACGTACATCGTGTACGGTCCGCTTTCGGCGGGAGCGACTTCCTTCATGTACGAAGGTGCGCCGAACTTCCCCGCCGAGGATCGTTGGTGGGATATGATCGAGCGCTACAAGATCAACATCTTGTACACGGCGCCCACGGCCATCCGCACGTGCATCAAATGGGGCGACGACCACGTGGAAAAGCACGATCTTTCCAGCCTCCGCCTGTTGGGCAGCGTGGGCGAGGGGATCAATCCCGAGGCCTGGATGTGGTACTACGAAAAGATCGGCGGCGGTCGCTGCCCCATCGTGGACACCTGGTGGCAAACGGAAACCGGGGGCATCATGATTTCTCCGCTCCCCGGTTGCACGCCGCTCAAGCCGGGAAGCGCCACCAAGCCCTTGCCGGGCATCGTCCCGGAAGTGGTCGGGGAAGACGGCAAGCCCGTTCCTCAGGGTACCGGCGGCTGGTTGGTCATCACCCAACCCTGGCCGGCCATGCTGCGCGGCATTTGGGGCGATGACGAACGCTACAAGCGGCAGTATTGGTCCGATGTGCCCCATAAGTACCTCGCAGGCGATAACGCACGTTGCGATGAGGACGGCTACTACTGGATCATGGGGCGAATCGACGACGTGCTGAATGTTTCCGGCCACCGCCTCAGCACGATCGAAGTGGAAAGCGCCCTGGTCAGCCATCCCGCCGTGGCCGAGGCGGCCGCCGTGGGGCGACCGCACGATGTCAAGGGCGAGGCCATCTGCGCCTTCGTGACCTTGGCCGAGGGCTTCGAACCGTCCGATCAATTGCGGGCGGAGTTGAAACAGCACGTCCGCAAAGAGATCGGCGCGCTGGCGGTCCCCGATGACATCCACTTCACGGCGGCCTTGCCGAAGACGCGGAGCGGCAAGATCATGCGACGCCTGTTGCGGGATATCGCGGCGGGCCGAGAGACCGTGGGCGACACCAGCACCCTGGAAGATTACAGCGTGCTGGCCCGACTCCGTGCCGGCGACGAAGGTTGATCGGCCGTAGCTTGACCACCGAACCTACGCTCGCAAGGCGGCGAGAAGGCGAGTCCGCCCCATTACGAAATGGCGGCCCGCGGGGACGGATGCTTCGTGTCGGTAGCTGTTGATGAGATTGAGGCACTCCGCCCGCGGCGGCCTGACCCGGCTGCCGGGGGCGGTTTTTGCTTTCCGGGGGATTTTGCTTGACCCATGCTTGTGCGGCCCTCTATATTGGAAGGCGAACGCAAGTCCGGCATCTGTGAGCGACTGGAGACGAAGAGCCGAAAGGAGGTGGGCCGGATGTTAGAGAATCTTGGTATCGTCGATGCGTGCTTCTCTCTCCCCAAGGAGAGGGCGAGGGCTTCTCGCAAGCTCCACGGCAAGTCGGTATTGGAATGGGTCGCGCGGCGGGCCACCGACAGCCAGCAATTGGACGGCGTAATCGTGGTCACCACGGCGGAGCCGAGCAACGAGTTCGTCAAGCATGTGACGCCGCTGGACGTGCCCGTCTTCGTCGCGCAGGCCGCGGATCCGTTGGGTGCCTTGGCGGCCGCCCTGGAAGCGTATCCCGCCGCCCACTTCGTGCGGATCGAAACCGCCTGCCCGCTCTTCGACCCGGTGCTCTTAGATCGCTTGGTCAAAGAAAGTCGCCGCCTGGCCGAACCGGCGGATTACCTCGGCTACCGCAGCCACGACGGCACGCCCGCCATGTCCACCCCGGTCGGCGTGTTCGGCGAATGGGTGAACGCGAAGGCCCTGCTGGAGACTGCGCGGCGCGTGCCGTCCGCCAAGCACCGTGCCCATCCGACGCGCTACATCTACGAGCACCCGGAACGGTTTCGGGTACGCTGGATACCGCTGCCGGAAGAGATCGATCGGGATGATCTTCGCCTCATCCTAAGCAGCGAGGACGATTGGGAGTACCATCAGATCATTCTGGAAACGCTGGGGCCGGACTGCGATTTGCGAACGATCACGCATCTTCTCGACCGCTGTCCTTCGCTCCGTTACCAAATGGCCGAACTGAATCGTGCCTCCCGTATCGCCTGATGAGCGGGCGAATGCTCAGGGCAGGTCGCCCGAGACACTGCCGCCGTCTTCCTTGGGCAGTCGCGGATCGGGTATCGTCGCCATATATTTCCGCTCCAGCGAGTCAACCATTTCGGCGGGCCGCCCGGGCGGTGACATCCGCACCACCTGGATGTCGATATCGCCTTCCGAACCGATGACTTCAACTGCCCAGCTCTGCACGGCCTCGATTCGCCGCTGCGTCTCGTCGGCTTTATAACTTTGACGCACGTAGATGGTTCGATGCGTGCCGGGCGCTTCGGTCAAGATCCATTCGATCTTCAGTTTGCCCGCCTGGTTCAGCTTCCCACTTTCCTGATCGAAATGCTGCTCCGAAATCAGGTTTTGGCCCATCCAGCCGTTCCTGACCATCAGCTCCAGCGGTGCTTTGGCGGCGCAGCGGTCCATGGCGACGAAACATTCGGGCCACGAATTGTTGCGGCAGGTATCCTCGCCGATGCGGTGAAAGAATGCCTTCAGTCCCTGTGCCGAAGCCGGCGGAGGAGCAACCGCAACGATCATGCCGGCTAAAGCCGCAAGAATCATCCACGACCTGTGCATCCTAACAATCCTCATGTGGGGCGATGAGTCTTTGCTTGGTCCGTCCCGCCGTTCTTCAAACAAAGACGCCATTCCTCGAATAAAAAAGAGCCGAGAGCCGGAACGCATTGGCGACAAGGACCCTTTTGCAATCCGGCATCCTTACTCGTGTATCGGCAGGGAGAGCCGAGGATTTGCGGCGGATTTGCGACGGCTACGCACCTTTCCTATCTTTCAGGTCTTGGATTGCGTGAATTGAAAGCCGTGGGAGGACAAGCGTGCCGACAAACTTGTCGTATTTCTCCCAAGTCGCGCAGTTCGCTGGATTTTTCCGCGAAATCTGCCGATGACAAGAACAACGGATATTACGGACTCGATGAACCGCTCGATCCGCGCGACGGCATTTGCCCTGCGAAGGCGGCGGCCGTGCGGGGGATGGGCGTGGGCATCCGCGGGGCGCGACGATCGGAGTTGCCTTCGCGCCGACGGTTGCAAGTGCATTTGCGGCTTACGCCACGGAGGGTGCTACCGTGCTCAGATTACACGCTTTGGTGCCGGCGATTTTCATCGCGATTCTCATTCCCGTGACGACCGGCGGATGCACCGCCTCGCGGGGCGCAGGGCAGCCGCAATTCGGCGCCGCCTCGCCCCCGTGGAATGGGATTCCATCGGCCTTCGGGGGCGCGTCCGGCGGGGCGTCCCTTTTCTCGTTCAAGCCCGCTCATCCCGGTACCGCCATTGCGGCAAGCTACTCGGAGCCGGTGCAAACCGCCGATCCGACTTCGCTCTCCACGGAGGCGAAGCCCAGCCCGCGACTCTACGTCGCCATGGCAAAACTCCATGAAAAGTCCAACCAATTGGAGAAGGCGGAAGAGCAGTACCGCCGCGCCCTTCAAATGGACGCCAAATATCTGGACGCCTTGCTGGGTTTGGGGCGACTCAAGGATCGCGAAGGGGAATTCAAGGAGGCTTTGGAGACGTATCAACGGGCGGTCAAGTATCACCCCGAAAATGCCGCGGCCTGGAACCACCTCGGCCTCTGCCTGGCCCGGCAAGGGAGGCTTCCCGAGGCTGCGGACGCGCTCCAAAAGGCGGTCAGCCTCGAGCCGAGGCAAGAGCTGTACCGCACGAACCTTGCCGTGATCTTCGTCGAAGCGGGACGGACGGACGATGCCCTGCGGCAGCTTCGGGCCGCTCATGGCGAGGCCCAGGCGTATTACAATTTGGGGTACCTGCTACAGAAGAAGGGCGATACGGCCGCCGCGGCACGCTATTTCAACCTGGCCCTGCAACGCAAACCCGACTTCGAGGAGGCCCGGCAGTGGCTGGAATCCTTGCGGGCTCGAACGGATAACTCCCTGATCGCCGA
>JAAZNR010000647.1 GCA_012798155.1 Thermogutta sp.
CCACAGCCGCTGGGGCCGATCAAGGCCGTCACTTTGCCTCGTGGGATTCCCATGCTGATATCGAACAGGGCCTGCTTCTGACCGTACCAAAACGAGAACGATTCGATCTGCAAGATGCTATCGAGCCGCAGCATTTCCTCGTGGATTTCACTGGGAATGCTTTCGCCTCGGGCCACCGCTTCGAGCCGCGAAGCCCCTGCTTCCAGGTTTTTCAGGACGTCAGGCCGGCGGAGTAACGGCCGGTCGCGGCTCCCGTCGGATCGGGTCTCCCCCTCGGACGGAGCGGTCTGAGCCGACGGAGGTACAAGCGAGTCTCGCATCATTCTTCTCCCGTTGCCGAAGTCTCGCGCCCGCGGTGAGCCGAGGTGCGATCCGGAAGTCGCCGCGTCCGCATTCCGCCGAACCGATCCTCCTGCGAGGCCGCGGAGCGAAAAACCTCTTCGATCGCAAAATCGCACTCGTTTGGTTGCAAATCAAAAATGCCCCACGACAAAGCGTTTCCGCAAACGATTCCGCAAATAGACGGCGCTCGTATTCAATGTAAGAATCACCAAGATCAGCAGCAACGTCGTGGCGTAAACGATCGGTTTGGCGGCTTCGCTATTCTGGCTTTGGAATCCCAAGTCGTAGATATGGAATCCCAGGTGCATGAAGCTGCGTTCGAGATGGAAGAAGGGGAAACGATGATCGAAAGGCAATTCCGGCGCGAGTTTGACGGCCCCCACCAGCATGAGGGGGGCCACTTCGCCGGCACCGCGGGCCATGGCCAGGATGGTCCCCGTCAAGATGCCGGGCATCGCTTGCGGTAGGACCACCCGCCGCAAGGTCTGCCATTTGCCGGCACCGCAGGCGTAGGAGCCTTCGCGCATGGAATTGGGAACGGACGCCAAGGCCTCTTCCGTGGAGACGATCACCACGGGCAGGGTCAATAAGGCCAACGTCAAGGAGGCCCAAAGAATGCCTCCCGTGCCGAACGTGGGATTCGGCAATCTGGCCTCGAAAAACCAACGATCGATTCCGCCGCCCACGATGTAGCAGAAAAAACCCAATCCGAAGACGCCGAAGACGATACTGGGAACACCCGCCAGATTATTGATGGCGATCCGCACGGCGCTGACGACGACGCCGCTCTTGGCGTATTCTCGCAGGTACAAAGCGGCGAGAACCCCTAGGGGCACGACCGCCACGCTCATCAAGAGGGTCATCATCACGGTCCCGAAAATGGCGGGAAAGACTCCCCCCTCGCTGTTGGCCTCGCGCGGTTCGTCGCTCAAAAACTCCCAAATGCGTTCGAGGTAGATCTGGAGTTTTCCCGAAAGGGTCAGCCGGTTGGCCGGATATGCCCGCACGATATCCGCCAGGCCGAGCGTCGTCTCCACGCCGTCGGCCGTCTTCATTTTCAAGCAATAGCGAGCCATCTCATCGCGAAGTTCCGCGATGCGGCGGCTGACTTCTTGGTATTCCTGCGTCAACCGCGTCTCCGTTTGCCGGAATCGCTTTTCGGCCTCTTCATATTGGCTGGACTGCTTGCCGTATTTCAATTCCACACCGCGGAGACGCAGCCGGGCCTCTTCGATGTCGTGGTTGATATCGCCCAGCCTGCCTTTCTCCAGTCGCTTGACCTCGTTCCTTTGCCGAACGACGTGAGGAAAATTGCGTTGGAACTCTTGCCACACTTTGTCCGGGGTCTGGGCCACGGTTCGGTCGCCGATCAGCAAGGCCTGGGGAAAACCGTAGAATCGGCCCCACGCGAGACGCTCCAGAACCAAGGCCCACTCGGGGCGCGTTTCCGTCCCGGGGACGACTTCCGGCGAGGCGACCCAGCGAAAATGTTCATTGGTCAACTCGAAATTGCCGGTCCGCACCAAACGGCGAGCAACCCAGCCCTCATTCGACCGCATGGCCTCGCGGTAAGCGGCGCGCGTTTCCTCGGGCAGATCGGTCAGCGCGGTCTCTTCCGGTTTGAATCGCTCGCGCCGCGTGACCTCTCCCATGGCGACGCTTCCGTCTCGGAGCTCCACACGAATCACGGCAGTAGGCCAGAATGCGAGAATCGCATGATACGCGATCAGGAGCAAGAGACCGCCGATCATGGCCAACGATACGACCAAAGCTCCTCCGCTGAGCCAGACCAGCGGCTCCCCTCGCGCGGCGAGCAAATCGGCGGGCCGCGATACTCGGCGCCGCGTGGGCGAGGCTTCGACCGCCGACGCTTTCGATTCTTCAATCCCGATGCTCATGAGAAAAACAACCCGTCCGGCTTGAGTCTTACAATTGCGAAGCTCGTTTACGGAAACGCAGCCGAACCGTCTCCGCAGCGGTATTGACGACGAAGGTCAGAATGAACAGGCACAACGCGGCCAAAAACAACATGCGATAATGGGTACTATTCTGCACGGCCTCGGGCAGTTCGACGGCGATGTTGGCCGACAGCGTACGAAAGCCGTTGAAGATATTCCATTCCAAGATGGGGGTGTTACCGGCCGCCATCAGGACGATCATGGTTTCGCCGGCGGCTCGCCCCAGGCCGACCATCAGGGCCGAAAAAAAACCGCTGGCGGCCGCCGGAATCACGACCCTGACCGCGGTTTGCCAATGCGTGGCGCCGCAGCCGAGCGAGGCGGCCCGAAGATGCCCCGGCACGGCGGATAAAGCATCCTCGGCGATGGTGAAGATGATCGGAATGATGGCGAAGCCCATCACAAGGCCCACGACGAAGGCGTTCCTCTGAATGTAGGTACCCATGAGCGATCCGCGCGGGTCCCAGCCGAGGATATCGGTGAGGAACCAACCCATCCCCCAGGCCAGGGCGAGCGTCGCGGCGCTGCCGATGATGAAGGAGGCCAGTTGGATAACCGCCCAAAAAGTCGCCGACCGTTCGCTCCATATCGAACGCAGCGGTTGAAGCAGCCGCCGCGAGAAGAGCCATGCGATGAGGAAGGCGGCTGCCGGCAAGAGGATAATCATCCATCCGGCGGCCCCGCTCCCCATCCCCCCGTCGAGCCAGTGGCGAAAGCTGCCTTGGAAGAACAGGGACTCCGCGGCAGGGCCGATGCGGTATGCAAGCCCCACCCCGAGCAGGGCAAAAAGCGCCGCGAAGGCGAGACGAAAACGTCCCCATCGGGCCTCCCATCCGGGCTTCAAGAATACCCAAAGGTGCCCGCCCAAGAGGGCCGTGAAAGGCACGCAGAAGAGCACCGCCAGGGCGAACGACAACCGCGTCTCGATCCACGGCGCCAAGACCAAGGCCGCAATGAAGCCGAGAACGACGCTGGGCAAACCGGCCATCAATTCAATCGTGGATTTGACTCGGGATCGCCAAACGGGAGGCACGAATTCGCTGGAATACACGGCCGCCGGGAAGGCCAGGGGAACGGCAAACAGCATGGCAAACAGCGTGGCCTTGAGCGTGCCGAAAATCAACGGCACGAGGCTGTACTTGGGTTCGAACTCATCCGTGCCGCTGGAGGATTGCCAGATGTACTCGGGCCGCGGCATGCCCTCGTACCAAACCCGGCCGAAGATGGTCCGCGACGTGATACCCGCATGAGGGGCATCGATCCCCCAGAGGCTGAATCCCTCAGCTTGAACGGCAACCAGCAGGTCTTCCTTGGGCGTAAGACGGATCACGGCGGGTGCCGCCGCCGGGAGACGCGCTCCGGCCACCAGTTGCTCCGCCGTGGCGTGCAAAAGCTGAACGGTTCCGTCGGCATAGGAAACCGCAAACAGCCGGGAACGCTGCGAGACCGAAATATCCGCCACGGCGGCCGGCCCGACGGGATAGGTATGCGCGCGAAGCAAACGAACGGTGCCGACGTCACCTTCCCCGCCTTGCTCGTCGTCCGAAAGACGGACGGTAAACCAGCCGTGAACTCGCCCCAGGCTATCGCCGATGAGAAGGGTGGTTTTCCCGATCAGAAAGCGAGCCGCCGTCACCGCGGCATTTTCTCCGGAAAAAAGGCTCAGACTTTCGGCAAGCCGCGGCGCGGTCAAATCGCGAACGTCGAATCGTAACAATCGACCGTCGCGCCACACTAGCATAACGTTGTCCATGGCGCCCGTCAGGAAGACGCTTGGGACATTCGCCTCGATATCCCGCCGGTGATCCGCGAGGACGATCGAGCCGCCCGTCAATCGAACGCTTTCTTCACCCGTCAAGAGGTTGAGTTGTTTTCGCACGGACTGGACGAAGAGAGTTCCGTCGGCGGTAAGGGCGGCAAAAGTCGGATCGTCACCGCGAAGCGTGAGATCGATCGCCGCGATCGCCGAGTCGCTGACCTTCGTGGGAGGCGAGACTTCGCAGACCAACCGCTCCCAGCGAAACTGGCCCTCCCCGGTCTTTTGGATCACCCCTTCGCGAAAAGGCATCACGGATCCCAAGGCGGCTCTCGCCAACTCCGGGGGAGCCTCGGTCTCGTCCGTCAAGGATGCCGTAATGCTCAAGGAAAACAGACGCACCGACCCGTCGCGGCCGCCAAGAATGCCCCGTCCGGCCCGTTGATCGTAAGCCCAGCTCGGCGACTCGCCCTCCGTCCAGAGCCGAACGGTTTGCACGGGTCGCAACTCGCCTGACTGCTCCGCGGCGTAAAGTCGAACCGCGCCGTCGTCACCCAGGCTCCAAAAGCAGGTCCCGTATTCACTGGCACCGAGAAGGAGGCAGGGCACGCCGTTCAACGGAGGTTTCGCC
>JAAZNR010000648.1 GCA_012798155.1 Thermogutta sp.
TCCGGACTCGAGACGATTCCAAGAGATCGTGGATCACGCTCGGGATGCGGCGATCGGGGCCCGCATGAGGACGGCCGCGGCGGCAGTGGACGACAACCGTCTGAGCCAAGGCCTTCAGACGCAACGGGAAGTGATCGCCGACTTGCGGGAATTGCTCCGGCGGTTTTCAGAAGGCGGCATCCCACCAAAGGATGCCCAGGTCTGGCGCGAGACCGCGAGCCGACTGCAAGATCTGATAGACCGGCAGTTGCAGTGGCGGTCCGAACTGGAGAGCCGGCTGCAATCGGGCGACATCCCACCGGAGATTCGGCGTGAGTTGAGCGCGCGCCAGTCGGCGGACGCAGAGTCGGCCCAGGCGATAGCACAAGAGTTGCTGTCGGCCGATGCGCCGTCGGCGGCCGAAGCCTCCGCCGGGGCGGCCCGTGCCATGAATCGCGCGGCGGAGGCCGCACGGGAGGCGGAGGCGGAAAACGCCAAGGCCGCCGCCCAAGATGCGGAAGCCCAACTGCGCCGGGCCCTCGCCGATCTGGAACGACGCCTGGCAGAAGAAGCCCTCAGGCAAGCGGCCGCGGAGATACGCCGAAACTTGGAAATCTTGCGCGGGCTGAGCGAGAGACAAACGGAGTTGATGGAAGAGACGAGAGGGCTTGCGTCGGCGGGCAAGGCGGATTCCACGCTTCACCGGCGTCAACGGGACTTGGCCGGGGAGACGGCCGATCTCCGCAGGCAATGGGCGGATCGGCCGATCGCGGGGTTCGTCCTGGAGGAGGCCGAGGCCGCTATGCACTCCGCGGCTCAACGGTTGGAACGCCGATTGTACGACGAAACGACCGTGACGTTTCAGAAGCAGGCGGCGGCGGCCCTCGAAAAGGTCGCGGAAGCGCTGGCGAATCGCGCGACCCCTGAACGGGCAGCGTCAAATAGCGGGCAGGGTGGAGCGGAAGGCGGCTCCGGGCAGCCGGTCGATCCGGAGTCGGCGAGACAGGCCCAACGGATGTTGGCGGAACTCAAATTGGTGCGCGAATTGCAATCCGACCTTCTTCGCCGCACGGAAGAGTTGGAGGCGAAGAGGCGAATCGATACCGAAGGGGAGACGGCGGCGGAGCTTGCCCGCTTGAGCGAGCGGCAATCGCAATTGCGCCATATGTTGGAGATACTCTTAGAGGGGCCGGCCCCGAGGTCGCAATCCGGTGCGGCGTCTCCCCAGGCGACGCCGCCTGAAGCGCCCGCGTTGATCCCGCCGAGTTCGCCGGGCAGTTTGGAGGATTTGTTGAAACCATGATCGCGCCGCATTCAGGACGCCTGAGGCAGCCGGGGGCTGCGAAAATCGCCTTGGAACGGAGAGATCGCCGAGCCGAAGTCGGCTTGCTCAGAGCTTCCGTGTACCTGACGATTTGCCTGGGTTGGCTTGCCGGCCAAGGAGACCGACCGGCGATCAGCGGCTCCGCCGCCGCGGCGATGGAGACTGTTGTGCCGGCGATAGAAACTGGTGCGGCGGCGATGGGGACTGTTGCGCCGGGGATGGAGACTGTTGCGCCGGGGATGGAAACTGCGGCCGGGACCGAGCGGGGCGAGGATCGCGGCGCCCCTTCCAACGCTGCCTCGGAACAGCCGCGAGATCCGCTTGCCGAAGTTCTCCGGTGGATGGAGGAAAGCGAAAAAAGACTCAAAAGCGGCGACACGGGTCAAGGCACGCGGCAATTGCAAGAGAGTGTGGTGCGACGTTTGGAAGAACTGATTCGCCAAGCGGAAGACGCATCGGCATCCTCATCGGCTTCCGCCGCGCCATCCCAAAACTCGCCTTCCCAGACGCAGGAAAACGGCGATGAGGCCGCGACCGAGACGAAGCCGGCGGGGACGGAACCGGGCGAGGGAACGGCCCCAGGCGGCGACGGCGGAGTTAACGGTTCGGCGAACGATCTGCGAATGGTCCTGCAACGGATTTGGGGGGAACTGCCGCAGCGCGAACGCGACGTCCTCATGCAGCAGGGGACCGAGTCCTTCCTCCCCAAGTACCGCCCGATGATCGAGGCCTATTTTCGACGTTTATCGGAGGGTCGCTCGGCCTGGGGCAACGACGGCATCATGACCGTCCCGCGAGCA
>JAAZNR010000649.1 GCA_012798155.1 Thermogutta sp.
AAATTACGTCTTGCCAGCCGCAAGGTGGCACCCAATCTAATTTGAAGACAGGCACTGAGCAATCGCCCGGGGGTGGTAACCTCGGCCCGTGGATGCCGCCTGTTACGCGACGGTTACCGCAACGCGAACGGCTCCTCCCGCTGGGCCTTCACGATTGCCGTTCCACCGCCCGGTAGTAGCATTTGCCGCTTACTCGGCTCTCTTTTACCAGACCCTCGGTACTGAGGTGCTCGATCGACTTCAGGACTTCGTTGCGGTGGATTCCCAGGCCCCCGACGATATCGTCGATGGAGCAGGGACGGCGGCGAAGCAACTGGAGAATCTCTTCCCGGGAGGCCTTGCCGGCTTCCAATGCCTGGACGCCGTGGAACTCGGCGATGACTTCGGCGGGCGGAGAGAACGTCGCGGCAATCTCTTCTAGCCTGGCCCGCGGAACCGCGATCGCGTGCTGCTCGGCCGGAGGACGGGTGACCGTGTTCAACTGTACCCGGTCGGGCCGAATAAGCTCGACGCAGCGGCGGAGGTCGGCCAACTCTTCCTCGGAATCCGTGTAACCGCCGAGCAAGAATACCTCCAGCCAGTATTCCTTCGGAAAACGGCGGCGGAAGGCGACCAGCCCCTCCAGCATGCGGTTAAAGGTGAGGCCTTCGTGTGGGCGGTTGACTAGCTGGAAGGCGGCCTCGTTTCCGGCATCCAAGGACGGGATCACGAGGTCCGCCGGCAATAACGCCGCTTGGACATCCGAATCACTAAGCAGGGAACCGTTGGTGAGCGCGGCTATGGGAATATCCGTCAACGCGCGAATCCCCTCGATCAACTTGTCCAAGGGACTGAAGAGGGTGGGCTCACCCGAACCGCTTAGGGTGATGTAGTCCGGCCGCGTGTGTAGCTTTTCCTCCAGCTCCCCCAGGACAAGCTCGAGCGGGACCCAAGTTTTGCGCTGAATGGTCTTGCACGTGGTTCGACCCAGTTGGCAGTAGATGCAGTCATAGCTGCATGTCTTGAACGGGACGAGATCTACGCCCAGCGACCGCCCGAGTCGCCGCGATGGGACAGGACCGAAGATGTGTTTAGTCATGGCAAGTGGTCAACCGTAGGCCTACATGGGTAAAAGGGAGATTTTTGGCAATTGCGGCAGCCCGCGCGAGCGGTCCTATTCCGGTCCCGACGCCGGCCGCATCCGGTGCGGCCGGCAGACGAATGACGCTGCGCTTCCCGTCCCAAGACGGGCCGGCCCTGCACGTGTCCGCGGAGTAACATCTCCCCGGACGACGCCGTGAGCAGGCGTGATGGCGTGGCGTCCCCTGGCTGCTTGACAAAACCGCCCCACGAGCCGCGATCGCCGTTGTGCGAGCGTCGAGCCTGGCGCTTTGTCCCAGCTACAACTGGGGGTTGGTAATAGCGCCGTTTTTGCGAAATCTGCCGGGACCTGCTCACAAAGTCGCACGTCGGCTAATTTTACTGTGCAGGATCGCCGAAACCGGCTTACCGATCTTACGCAGACTCACGAAGCTGCGTACCCTAGTTTGCCCAACTTCTTATCCTGCGTAGTAAAACTAATCCCAGAATTAAGCTGTGACACAGCACTCGCGCCTTTTGCGGCTGCGTCAGCCGAGTTGTCCGCGGGGT
>JAAZNR010000650.1 GCA_012798155.1 Thermogutta sp.
AGGCGCCCTTGTCCCCGCTTCGGCGCCCCAAAGGGGACGTTTCTATTGGTTTCCAAATGGGGACATCTCTATTGGCGGCGGACAGCCCTATCGTCGAGATCGGGGATCGAGGCGGCGGGATTACGCGGGCGGCCCGGCCTCATCCGGGGCCGGGGGCGTTTCCGGCGGCTGCTGCTGCGTTTGCGTTAGCGGCGGCGGCTGCCTTTCCGGCTGCTGTTGCTGCGTTTCCGGCTGCTGTGGTGCGGCGGGTGGGGCCTCGCCGGGCGCCGGCGCGGCCTCGCCCGATCGGCTCGCGCCCCCCTCGTTGCCGTCCTTCCGCTCCTGGATGCCCAGGTAAAAGATGACGGCCACCAGCAGGGAGGCGATGGCGGGCCAGAGCCAGATGTTTTGCCAATCGTTGCGTTGGATGGCGGCGTAATCCTCCGCCGTCACGTGGAACTTTCCGTTGACCGCGGCGCGGATGGCGGCCCGCGTCCGCGGCGGGCTGAGGGCGGAGATTTTGCCCAGCAGCGCCTCGGCTTGGCGGCGCGCGGTTCGCTCCGCGTCCTTTTCCTCGACCGTTCCCGCGCGGAACTCGTCCTCCTCCAAGGCCCCGTCCTTGTTGCCGTCATACTTGGCGAGGAGCTCGTTCCAGGCAGGGACCTTGTAGTCGGCGGGGATCGCCTCGGTACGTATCAATTCGGCCGTGACGGCACTGATCTTGGGGGGGTAAAGGTCGTTCGTCTTGCCCGCCAGATTGGCTCCCAGCAACCAGGCCACGCCGAGCATCAGGAAGGAGATGAAGCTTTGGGCGCTGGCCCGCATGTCGCGGGGGGCCTTGGTGTCCACGAAGATGTACGCTCCCACGTACACGAAGACGTAGCAGAAGCCGTGGATGGAGATGGCCAGGATGGTGATCGGAAAATTGAGCGTGGCGAAGAGGAGATAGCGGATCGCCCAGACGATCATGCCCACGGCGAGGACCTTCTTCAAACCGAAGCGGGCGATGAAGACGGGCATGGCCGCCATGACCAGGATTTCGCCCACCTGGCCCAGCGTCATGACCGCGGTGGGGGCCGGGGCGTTGATCTGCGAGAGGTAAAGGTTGCAGCTCACGAAGTAGTACACCGCCGGGATGCCGATCAGGAAGGCGCAGACGGTGAAGAGCAGGAACTCCGGATCGCGGAGGAGTTGCAAGGCGGAAAGCCCCAGGAAGTCGCCTTTGCCGGCGTCCTCTTTTTTCTGCGGCGGCGTGTGCGGCAGGGTCAGCACGTAGCCCGCCAGCAGCAATTCGATGAGGCCGGCCAAGTACAAAAAGGCGGGCGACCTCTCCCCCAGCACGATCCCCACGATGAAGCCGGAGACGATCCAGCCGATCGTGCCGAAGAGGGCGATGCGGGGAAACAGGGCCGAGTCCTCGATGTTGCGGAAGGTCAGCGAGTTGGCCAGGGCCAAGGTGGGCATGAAGGCCAGCGTGCTGATGAGGAGGAAGGCGAAGAGGAAGCCGAAACTCCCCGAAAACCCCGCCAGAATCATGCACACGCCCCCGATGACGTGGAGCGCGGCGAGGACGTGCTGCGTGGCGAAGAGGCGGTCGGCGACGTAGCCGACGAAGAGAGGCGAGACGATGGCGGCGATGGCGGTGGTGGAAAATATCCAGCCCATTTCGCCGCCCGTCAGACCCAGCGACATCGGTCCGTAGGTCCCGATGGGGACCGACCAGCTTGCCCAGACGAAGAATTGGAAGAACATCAAGATCGACAAGCGGGCTCGCAGCCAGGTGCTCTCGGACCACATGGTGACGTCTCCCTTCTCTTTGCAGCGCCGTGAAACTGGTTTTCTCCCGATACTCGGCCAACGATCCGGGCCTGTCGAGCGGCGGCTCGACTGGGGCGTATTCTAGCACGGCGCCGCGGCAAGGGAAAGCATGCGAGAACGCGGACCCAAGCCGGCGGGGGACGTTCACTGAGAACGTCGTTGCGCCAACATGTGAGCCGCCGGCGTAAGCCGGTGGTGGAATAGCGTCGCGAACGTCTTGAGATGTTGCGCCGCGAAGGCGGCGTCTGGGGGCTTCGCTGCGCTACGACCCCAGCCACCCGGCCGCACTATTAACTCGAGCCACCGGCGTAAGCCGGCGGTGGAAGGGCAACGGAATGCCTCGTAACTCGGCCGCGGCCCGGCTACGATTTTTTCGAGGCCTCCAGCCGGGCGATACCGGCCGCTCCGATGAAACCGGCGCTGCCTCCCAGCGTGGCGAAGTCGATGACGGTGTGGTCCCCCACGGCGGGATAGGCGCGGAGGAAGATTTCGTGCTTGACCCGTTCCAGAAAGGTCCGGCCGATGCGGCTGCCGTGCCCGCCGAAGGTCATGGCCCCGCCGATCAAGATCGCGTCCGGGTCGATGGTGTGCATGAGGTTGACGATGCCGATGCCGAGGTACTCGGCCGTCTCCAGCACCAGTTGGCGGCTCAGCTCGTCGCCGGCCTCGGCCGTCTCGGCGATCAGCTTCGGTTCCAGGGCGGCCCCGTCCTCAAGCCGGGGGGTGAGCATGCTGACGCGGCCGGCGGCGAGGATTTCGTGGGCCCGCTTGGTGACGGCGGTGGCGCTGGCGTAGGCCTCGAAGTGCCCGCGGCGTCCGCAGGAGCAGCTTCGGGCGTCGGGGCGGCAGTCGATGACGGTGTGTCCGTACTCGCCGCCGTGGCTGTGCCGACCGTCGAGAAGCAGGTCGCCCACGATGATGCCGCAGCCGATGCCGGTCCCCAGCGTGAGCAGGATCAGGCTGTGGAATCCCTTGCCGGCGCCGACCCAGCGTTCGCCGAAGGCCGCCGCCGTGGCATCGTTGGCGAAGGTGATTGGCCGTCCGCAGTGCTGGGCCACGCGGTCGCGGATGGGGAAGTATTCCCAGCCCTTGAGGTTGGCGGGCACGACGAGTCTGCCGCCGGGGATGTCCATCGTGCCGGGGGAACCCAGCCCCACTCCGCCGACTTCGCTCTCGCTCAAACCGGCCTCGCGGACGGCCCGCAGAATCAGTTGCGCGATTCGCCGGGCCCCGTCCTCCGGTCCCCGCTCCACGTGCGTCGGCTCTTGACCTTGCCAAACAACCCTGCCTTGATTGTCCGTGACGCCGGCCTTGATGTTCGTCCCCCCCAGATCGATGCCGACGAAGAAGGGGGCCTCGGCCGCGGTTTTGCTGATGGTCTGCATGTTCTCGGTGTTCCCTTTGGAAGGACTAGCGACGGATGCCATGTCCGCCGATTGCGTGATGAGTGCCTGTGCGTTTGCGAGCATGTCTGGGGCGGGCGGCAAGGCAACGGCGAGCGTGCCCCGGCCCGCCCCCACGGAGCCTACGCGACGGGTTTCCCCGTCAAACGAATGTAGTCGGGCAGCGGGCCGACCAACGGCCGCGCGTATTGCAAGAACGCCTCGGTGACGAAGTTGCCGTCGGGATGGATGAACTCGTCGGGCATGGGTTTGGCACGGGCGGCGACCTCCGACAGCTCGGCGGTATCCAGGCTCCAGCGGTACGGATCGCCGGAGGTCCGCCGGAGGGCGACCATCTTGCCGGTGATCCCTTGGACGGCCAGTTCCACCGCGCGGCGGCCGCAGGCATAGGCCTCTTCGCGGTCCGTTTCGCTGACGCGATCCGCGGCGCACATTTGCAGCGACTCGCAGACCTGGAATTCACCCCGCCGGCCGAAGGCGTTGCCGATCATGCGGTGCAGCATCATGGCGGCGCTGGTCCCGCCCATCGCCCCGAACTCGACGTTGGAGAAGCGGTCGGTGACTTGGGCGGCGCTGACGGGCGTGCCGTCGGGATAGGTGATCCCCTCCCCGCAAACCACGCTGCACCAGCCGTAGCGATCGTGTGCTCGCTCGACGTCGGTGAGAAAGCGTTCGCGATCGAAGGGCCGCTCCGGCAACAGGATGATATGCGGGGCGTCCTCCTCGGCGGTCTTGGCCAGGGCGGAGGCCGCCGCCAACCAGCCGGCCGAGCGACCCACCGTCTGGAAGATCACGAACTGATCGACCCGCTGCATGTCGCGGGCCAGGATGCCGGCCTGCTTGACCGAGATCGCCACGTAGCGGGCGGCGCTGCCGAAGCCGGGCGTGTGATCGGTGCCGAACAGATCGTTGTCCACGGTCTTGGGAACCCCCACCCCGACCATCTCGTAGCCTTGCGCGCGGCAATAGCCCTCCAGCCGGTGGATGGTGTCCATCGTGTCGTTGCCGCCGATGTAGAAGAAAAAGCGGATGTCGTGCCGGCGCAGCACCTCCAGCAGGCGCGGAAAATCGGTGTCCCGGAGTTTGTAGCGGCAGCTTCCCAAAGCGGAGCCGGGCGTGGTCTTCAGGCCGGCGATCGTCTCCGGGGCCTCGGCGTCCATGTCGATCAGGCGGTCTTCCAGAAAACCCTCGATGCCGAACCGCATTCCCAGGCAGCGGGCCACTTGCGACTGTTCGCGGCAGGCCTCGATGACGCCGCACAAACTGGCGTTGATCACGGCCGTCGGTCCGCCGCCCTGGCCCACGACTGCGTTTCCCTTCAACATTTCTCAGAACTCCTCGTTCAAACCAAAAACGGCCGCCGCGGACGAGGTGACACGAATCCCTCTTCCTCGGACGCGACGGAGCGCGTGCGTTCACGGGTGGCGCAAGCCGGCGGGTCCGTCCACAGGCGGCGGAGGCCGGTGCCTCTCTCCAAGGGTAGCGCAAGGGAGTGAATCCCTCCAATTGTCTCGCATCCCTCGCGTGTCTCAAGCGGGACCAACCGATTGAGGGCCGCCCACTGTCGCGGCCCGGAATCCGCAAGACGCCCCGCGGGACACGGATGACGACCAACCGGTGGAGGGCCGCGCTCCGTCGCGGCCGGCTGCCCTGCGTCCGGTCGGATCGGCGATCCAATTCTTTTGGGCCTGTATGTTGTCAATATGACGACGCGCGTGTCACCGGACAAGCGCCCTTTTGCGTTGCGTCCGGTTGCCCGGTTGGATTACCTCTTCCGTTGGGTGGATTCGGCTCCCCCAATGCGAAAACGCCGTTTGCTCGCAAGTCTTCGTTACAGTAAGATATTGAGTATAAACCCTTTGAGACAGGGATGTCGACCTTCGCCTCGGAAAGAGGCCGCACGAATGACCGGAACCCCAACAACCTTGTTGTACGAAACGAGCATTACCCGTACGTGGAGCGGATCGGCCGCGGCGGGTAGTTCGGCGCGATTGGCGACCGCCTATCGATCCCTGCTGGACGGCGGGAGCCGGGTGAACTGGACCGAGCACCTGCGGCTGATTCGTCTCTTGGGGTCCGGCGGTCAGGGCGTGGTCTATTTGAGCGAGCGTCGCGGTTGCGACCAATTCACGCTGCCGGTGGCCCTGAAGATCTTCTCGCCCGAACCCTTTGCCGACGACGCCGCCTACGAGGAGTCCATGGCGCGGATCGCGCAGGTCTCCGCCCGCGTCGCCACCATCGCCCACGACAACCTGCTCGACGTGCACAACTGGTTCGAGCGGGAGCGCATCCGCATCATGGAGATGGAGTGGGTGGACGGCTACGATCTGGGCCGGCTGCTCACCAACCGCATCTATGAATTGTTGCAGCAGCGGGTTTCTCCGCGGCGCTGGGAGTACCTGAACACGGTGGTCGTGACGGCGGGGATTCGGCAACCTCGGCTCAAGCCGGGCGTGGCGGTGGCCGTGGTCCGCGACTGCCTGGCGGCCTTGGCGGCGCTCCATCGCGGCGGCGTGGTCCACGGCGACGTCAAGCCCTCCAACATCATGCTCAAGCGGACCGGCAACGCCAAGATGGTGGACATCGGGTCGGCCCTATTGATGAACGATCCGCCCCCGCGGCGGACCATCACGCCGCTCTATGCGGCCCCGGAAGTGCTGGAAAGCAACGGCGAAATCGTCTCCCCCCGCTCCGATCTGGCGAGCCTGGGCTACGTGCTGGTGGAGATGCTCTGCGGGCAGAACCCGTTCCACGAGCACCGCGACGGCCGGGCCTTGCTGGAGGCCAAACTCTTCCTGCCGCAAAAGCTCCCTTCGGTCCTGCCCCCGGAGTACATCAAAAGCGACACGCTGATGAACTTCATTCGGCGTCTCATCGCGCCGGATCCCAACAAGCGTTTCGAGTCGGCCGAGGAAGCCGATCTCAGTCCCGCCGGCGCCGCCGCTTTCTTGCGGCAGTTGGTGAAGGGCGATTTGGCCTCGGAATACGCCACGGAAATCCGCCTCTGGCTGGCGGACCTGTACGGCCTCGAGCATCAATCGCCGTCCGATTGACCTCCGCTTCCGCGCTCGCCTTTGGGCTGCCCAGCCATGCCGCGGCCGATCCAATGGCAAAATAGGATTCTCTTTGCTCTTCAGTCTCGCCTTTGGGGTGCCTTGCGATGCCGCGGCCGACCACCTTGGTGTTGGGTTTGGGGAACCCCATCGTCACCGACGACAGCGTCGGCCTCCGCGTGGCGGCCCTGCTGAAGTCCGAGTTGGCCGGCCTTCCGGACGTGGCCGTCGAGGAAGACTGCTGGGGCGGCCTGCGGCTGATGGAGCGGTTGGCGGGCTTCAGTCGCGCGATTGTCATCGACGCCGTCCAGAGCGGGGCCCCGCCCGGCACCATCCATCGCCTTACCCCCCACGACTTGCCCACCCAGCACAGCGCCTCGGCGCACGACGTGAACCTGCCGACGGCCTTGGCCTTCGGGCGGAAAATGGGGCTGGTCCTGCCGCCCGATGACCGCCTTGTGCTTGTCGCCGTGGAAGCCGCCGATATACTGACGTTTGGGGAAGCGTGTACCCCGGAGGTGGAGGCGGCCATCCCGCACGCGGTGCAAACGGTGCGGCAAGTGCTGGCGGAGTGGGACTGCCTGTCTCCGGCCGATTGAACGCCGGCGGCCGGCGGTGCGGCCGGGTGCTTCTCTCGCCCGCCGGCCCAAACCGGCAGTTGCGGCAGGGACGAACGGAGAAATCCGCGGGTCGCCGCCGGGGCATGCGTCCTGACGGCATGCCGACCCATCGGCGGCCGTTCTCGCCGCCTCGATATCGGGTACCGCGGGCAAACGAGCGGATGACCTGAAATGCCTCGGGCGAACGTTCACCGGGCGGGTCAGAATGGGACTTGGGATCAGACGAAAGGAAACATGCCATGGTATCGCCTGAGTTGTTGCGACGATTTCCGTATTTCGCCAAAGTCAGCGAAGAGTCGTTGAAACAGATAGCCATGATCGCGAATGAGAAGTCCTATCCGGCCGAGCAAGTCCTCTTCCGCGAAGGCGACCCCGCCGACACCCTCAACATCATCTTGGAAGGCGAGGTCCTGATTCAGTACCTGCTGGGGAGCGGCGAAATGCGGACCGTGGACACGCTGGTGCCGGGCGATATCCTGATCTGGTCCGCCCTCGTGGAACCGTACAAGACCAGCGCCTACGGCACGACCTCCAAGCCCACCAAGGTGATCAGCATCAAGGCCAAGGAATTGCGCGAGATTTGCGAGAAAGACCCCTTGGTGGGCTACCGTTTGACGCAGGAAATCGCCAAACTGTTGGCCCATCGCCTGCAAAACGCCCGCGTCCAGTTGGCCACTTTGTAGGCCCCGCCACGACTTGTCGGAATGCACGAAGTCGCGCTGGTCGAACACCTTTTGGACGGCGTGGAGCGGGAATTGCCGGAGGGGCTTGCCGGCGCCCGCGTCGCCCGCGTCGTGATTCACGTCGGCGTCCTCTCGGGAGCCTATCCCGACGCCTTGCGCTTCGCCTTCGATGTACTGGCCCCGGAACGCCTGGGCGAGGGCGTGCGGCTGGAGATCGTCGAGGTCCCGGCGGTGTGCCGCTGCCGAACGTGCGGGGCGGCATCCACGATCACCGAGCCGGTGCCGCTTTGCCCGCGGTGCGGCAGCCCCGATATCCGCATGGAGGGGGGCTCCGACTTGATCCTGCAAGAGATCGAATTGGAA
>JAAZNR010000651.1 GCA_012798155.1 Thermogutta sp.
AATCGGGGCTGGAGACGAGGTCATCACGTCGCCTTACACCGATCCCGGCACCATCGCCGCGATTCTGTGCACCAGGGCCTTGCCGGTACTGGCGGATTTGGACCCGGAGTCCTTTCAACTCGACCCCGCCGACGTGGAACGAAGAATCACCGAAAACACTAGGGCGATCATGCCTGTTCACATCATGGGCCAGCCCTGTGACATGGACAGGATCATGGCGATCGCCAAGAAGTATGACCTGAAGGTGATTGAAGACGCCTGTCAAGGCCATCTCGCCGAATACCGTGGGAAGAAGCTGGGCACCATCGGCGATCTCGGCGCGTTCAGCTTCCAGACAAGCAAGACCATCGCCTGCGGGGAAGGCGGGGCCGTCGTCGGAGACGACGAGCAACTCATGGATCAGTGTTACACCGTTCAAAACCACGGGACGTCGCGCCGCGGGGCCACCGAGGTCATCGGTCCAAAGTACCGCATGAATGAGTTCGAGGGGGCCGTTCTGCTGGGCCAATTGCCGGGCGTTCAAGAGCGCTTCGCACTCCGCAACGAAAACGCCGCGTACCTGACCTCAAAGCTCAAGGATTGTCCGGGCGTCGTTCCCCAAAAGCTGTACGAAGGCACGCACAGCGGCGCCTTTTACGTCTATGGCATGACATATAAAAAAGAACACTTCAACGATGTCAGCCGCGAGACGTTCCTCAGGGCGGTTCGGGCCGAGGGAATCAATCTCGGCCCCTATATCGGTCGAGGATTGCACAAAGATCCGTGGGTCGAGCACATCCTGAACGCCAAGGTCTATCAGCGAATGTTCTCCGCAAAGCGGCTGCAAGAATACCGCGAGCAGAACGACTGTCCCAACTGCGATAAGGTATGCCGGGACGTGGTAGCGTTCTGGTCGTCCGGGATCCTGCTCGGGACGAAAGAGGATATGGATGACATCGCCAATGCCATCCTCAAAGTTTACGAAAACAAGGACAAGCTGAAAGCGGTGCCTGCTTGATGAACCAAGCATCGCTTCCGACTGCGGACCCCGCACAGGAATAACCAAAGCTTGTCGCTGCCCTCGACCACGAGTCGTGCCGGATCGTGTCGTCGCAGGGAGCGGCCTGGCATGTCATCCCGACATGCCGGCGTGCGAATGGTCGGTGTTCGCTTTTTCTCCGCGGAGCAATTCGAGTTCAAGATTTGCTATCTGCCTCGGGTTTGCCGGCCTTGCGGCCAAGGCCGAAACCGTAGGTGATTGCGTCTTCCGGACACACATTCAGACAGCGGGCGCAACTGTAACAGTCCGCGGCCCATAGTTTGCCGGCCACGCGGTCCTTGGCGGCGTCAACCGGGCATGCTCGCGAGCAGGCGCCGCAGCCGTTGCAGCGCGCGGGATCGATCCGAACCTTTGCCAGACTGAATCGCTCGGCCACCCATGACACCAGGCCGAATGGGCAGACGAACTGGCAAAAAGGCCGATAAATCACAAGCCCCAAGAGCAGTGCCAGCACGACGGTGATCGCGATCGAGATGCCCTCGAACTCGAGGTTGAAAAGGTTGAAGGGATTGATCCAATGGTAGATCACGAAGCCCCGATTGCCGCCGATTACCCCGAAGAGCAGCAGGAGCATGACGAGGAACAGCCCGGTCCGCACCGAGTTCGAGCACCAAAAGGGCACCTTCCAGCGCTTGACCCGGCGGAGGATCGGAAGACTATAGGCCAGTTCCTGAAGTGCGCCGAAGGGGCAGGCCCAGCCGCACACG